>NZ_JALJRI010000082.1:0-40339 GCF_024519795.1 Micrococcus sp. Mcc89
TGCAGCGCCGCAACCAGAAGCTCGTGGAGGAGGCCCCGGCGCCGTTCCTCACGGACGAGCAGCGCGAGCGCATCCACACCTCCGCCCGCGAGATCTGCCGCGCCGCCGGGTACACCGGGGCCGGCACGGTCGAGTACCTCGTGGCCCCGGACGGCCTCATCAGCTTCCTGGAGGTGAACACCCGCCTGCAGGTGGAGCATCCGGTCACCGAGGAGGTCTTCGGCGTGGACCTGGTGCGCGAGCAGTTCCGCGTCGCCGCCGGCGAGCCGCTGAGCATCCCCGAGGACCCGACGCCGCGCGGCCACGCCCTCGAGTTCCGCCTCAACGCTGAGGACCCGGCGTACGGCTTCCTGCCCGTGCCCGGCCCGATCGACGCGTTCGAGGCCCCCACCGGCCCCGGGGTCCGCATGGACTCGGGCGTCCGCACCGGCTCCGTGGTGCCGGGCGAGTACGACTCCCTGCTCGCCAAGCTCATCGTGTGGGGCGAGGACCGCGCCCAGGCCATCGCCCGCGCCCGCGACGCCCTGGCCGAGCTGCGCATCGACGGCGTGCCCACCGTGGTGCCGTTCCACCGCGCCGTGCTCGAGCAGGACGCCTTCACCTCGGGGGACCGCCTCGGCGTCTACACCACGTGGATCGAGTCCGAGTTCGCCGAGCCGCTGGCCGAGTCCCCCTACCTGGGCGCCGAGGTGCCTGCGGGCGGCCGGACTGCCGTCACCGTCGAGCTGGACGGCCGCGCCGTGCGACTGGGCCTGCCCGCCGATCTCTACGCGGCCCTCCTCGGAGGCGGCGGCGCGGGTGCCGCGGCCCCGGCCGGCGCTGCCGGCGCCGGGAAGCCCGACGACGACGGCACCGTGGCCTCGCCGGTCACCGGCACCCTGGCCTCGTGGAAGGTCGAGGACGGCGCCGAGGTGGCCGAGGGTGACACGGTCGCGATCGTCGAGGCGATGAAGATGGAGACGCCGATCCGTGCCCCGCGTGCGGGCCGGATCCAGCTCCTCGTGGCCGAGACCCCGGCCTCGGTGACGCGCGGCCAGGCGATCGCCCGGCTGGGGGCGTGAGGGTGCCGGCGCGCGGCGGTGTCACCGGGGAAGGCATCGTGCCCGGCGCCGGCGGCGGGGAGTCCGCCCCGGCCCCGGCTCCCGTGGCCGCGGCCGCGCAGCTGCGGCAGCGGATCGCGGCGGCCGGACTCGTGCCGGGGGAGCGGCTGGGAGAGGTGGCGCTGGCCGCCGAGCTCCAGGTCAGCCGCAACAGCCTGCGCGAGGCGTTCACCATGCTGGCCTCGGAGGGCCTCGTGGAGCGACGGCCGCACCGCGGGGTGTTCGTGGCGGCGCCGGGTCCGGAGGACGTGCGCGGGCTGTACCGCACGCGTCGGGTGATCCAGCTCGGCGCCCTCGAGCACGGAGAGTTCACCCCCGGCGCGGCGCGCCACCTGCGCTGTGCCCAGGACCTGCTCTCGGGCGGCCCGGACACCCCCGCGCGGGTCCTGGGCGACGCCAACCATCGCGTCCACGTCGGCATCGTGGACCTGGCAGGCGCCCCCGAGCTCACGCGGCTCATGGCGTCGGTGCAGGCCCGCGTGCGCCTGGCGTTCCACCCCATGGACGAGCAGACGCGCCTGCACGTGCAGTTCGCGGACCGCAACCGGTGGATCGTGGAGCGGCTGCTGGCCGGCGACCTCCCCGCGGTGCACGCCATGTTCGGCGACTACCTGGACGAGGCGGAGCAGTTCGTCCTGGCGCACCTCGCCGCCGTGGGGGACTGACCGCCTGCCCGGGCCCTGACGGTCACGGGACCTGGAACATCCGGTCCGGCAGGTCCGTGATGAGCATGTGCCCGGGCGCGTGCGTGATGGCCAGCGGCGGGCGGGACTCCATGATCGCCGCCTGCGGCGTCACCCCGCACGCCCAGAACACGGGCAGGTGGCCCTGCGGGACCTCGACGGCGTCGCCGAAGTCCGGTGCCGACAGGTCCGTGATCCCGAGGCCGGCCGGGTCGCCCACGTGCACGGGCGCGCCGTGCACCGCGGGGTAGCGGGAGGTGATGCGCACGGCGTCGGCCACACGGTCGGCGGGGATGGGGCGCATCGAGACCACGAGCGGGCCCGAGAGGCGGCCCGCCGAGGCGCAGCGCCGCGTGGTGCGGTACATCGGCACGTTCACACCGGCGTCCTGGTGGGCCATCCGGATGCCCTCGGCCACCAGGGCGGACTCGAAGGTGAACGAGCAGCCGATCACGAACGTCACGAGGTCGTCCCGCCACACGTCGAGCAGATCCGTGGGGCGGTCCGTCTCGACGCCGTCGCGGTACACCACGTACTGCGGCACGTCCGTGCGGACGTCGCCGTCCAGCGCGGGGCCGTTGACCTCGCCGGCCTCGAACACGCCGAGCAGCGGCAGGGCCTGGGGGTTGCGCTGGGCGAAGAGCAGGACGTCGTAGGCGTGGTCCTGCGGGATCGAGACGAGGTTCGCCTGCGCGTAGCCGTCGGCGATCCCCGAGGTCGGCCGCACGAGCCCCGCGCGGAACCGCTCGCGGGCCTGCGCGGGGGTCGTGGCGCCGTCCAGCGGCGGCAGCGGCGTCGTCGTGGTCATCTCAGGCACCGGTGATCATCTCGACCATGGGGATGAACCCGCGCACCGCGATGAACACGGAGACGATCCACGCGAGCGCGCCGATCACGAGCAGCCACCCGGGGTAGCGGTAGCCGTGCAGCAGGTCGCGGCGGCGCCAGGCCACGTACAGGAGGGCGGCGAAGCCGACCGGCAGGATCATGCCGTTGAACGCGCCGGCGAACACGAGCAGCGTCTGCGGGGCCTGGCGCAGCGCCAGGTAGAGGGCGGTGCAGACCACGATGAAGGCGACCGTCAGCAGGTTGCGGGTGCGGGCGCTGGTGGTGGAGCGGGTGACGAAGCTGATCGAGGTGTACGACGCGCCGATCACGGAGGTGACGGCGGCGGCCCACAGGACGATGCCGAACATGCGCAGGCCGATGTCGCCGGCGGCGGCCTGGAAGGCGGAGGCGGCCAGGCTGTCCTTGGACAGCACCGCCCCCGAGGCGACGACGCCGAGGATCGCCAGGAACAGGAGGGCGCGCATCAGGCCGGTCACGAGGATCGAGGCCACGGAGCTGCGGGTGATGTCCTGGACGTCGTCCACGCCCTTCACTCCGGAGTCGATCATGCGGTGGGCACCCGCGTAGGTGATGTAGCCGCCGATGGTGCCGCCCACGAGGGTGACGATCACGAAGAAGTCGACCTCCTCCGGCATCACGGACTGGCGCAGGGCCTCGCCCACGGGCGGGGCGGAGGTGATGGCCACGTACAGCATCAGCAGGATCATGACGGCGCCGAGCGCCACCACGATCCGGTCCAGGGCCACGCCGGCGCGCTTGGAGAGGAAGATCAGCAGCGCGATGAGCGCGGAGACGCCGCCACCGATCAGGGGGTCGACGCCGAGCATGGCGTTCGCGCCGAGGCCGGTGCCGGCGATGTTGCCGATGTTGAAGACCATGCCGCCGAGGAACACGAGCGCGGCGAGGACCCAGCCGAGGCCGGGCAGGACGCGGTTCGCCAGCTCCTGGGCGCGCATGCCGGAGACGCCGATGACGCGCCACACGTTCATCTGGACGGCGATGTCGATGAGGATCGAGACCAGGATGGCGAACGCGAACGCGGCGCCCATCCGGACGGTGAACGTGGCGGTCTGCGTGATGAAGCCGGGGCCGATGGCCGAGGTGGCCATGAGGAACATGGCGCCGAGCAGTGCGGTGCGCCGGGTGGCGCTCGCGGCACGGGAGTCCGTCTTCGGTGCGGTGCCCGAGGGGGTCGCGCCGTCCGGCCCGGCGTGGGGGATGTCTGCGTGGGACACGGTGGTCACCTTCGTCGAGGGCGCCGGGCGAGGTGACGGGCGTCACGAGGCGCTGGGGGAGACGGTAGCTGTTGTTGAACAATCCTGGCAACAGCGAGACCGGGTGTCGTGGCGTCCCCGTCCGAAGGAACGCCTCACCTGTCTGGCGCGCCCCGCCCGGCGCCGCGAGCATGGAGACATGTCGCACACGTCTGAACAGTCCTCGCCCCTGGCAGATCAGCTCCCGCCGGGCGGTCCCGACGAGCCGCACGCCACCGGCGGCGTGCATGCCCGCCTCAACTGGCTCCGCGCGGGCGTGCTCGGTGCCAACGACGGCATCGTGTCCGTCGCGGCCACCGTCGTCGGTGTCGCCGGTGCGACGACGGCGTTCACCCCGATCCTGCTGGCCGGCGCCGCGGCCGTGGTCGGCGGCGCCTTCTCCATGGCGCTGGGCGAGTACGTGTCCGTCTCCTCGTCCTCCGACTCGCAGAAGTCGCTGATCGCCAAGGAGCGCCGTGAGCTCGAGGAGGATCCCGAGGGTGAGCTGGAGGAGCTCGTGCAGCTCTACGAGGCGGACGGCCTGAGCCGGGCCACGGCCGAGGCCGCCGCGCGGGAGCTCACCGAGAAGGATGCGCTCGCCGCGCATCTGCGCATGGAGCTGGGCATGGCGGAGGAGGACGTCGTCAGCCCGTGGGCCGCCGCCGGGGCGTCCTTCCTTGCGTTCCTCGTGGGCGCGCTGCTGCCCTTCCTGACGGTCGTCCTGGCGCCGGTGGGCCTCCGCGTCCCGTTCACGTTCGCCGTCACCCTCGTGGCCCTCGCCGTCACCGGCTGGGTCGGGGCCCGGCTCGGCGACGCGCCCGCGCTGCGGGCGGCCGTGCGCGTCGTCCTCGGCGGCGCCCTGGCGCTCGGCCTGACCTTCGCGGTGGGCTCGCTGCTGGGGGCGTCGGTCGCCTGATCCACGCCGGAGGGGTGGGCCGGCCCAGCGCCCGTGGCCGCGCCGTGGCGCGCGCGGAGCGGCCCCGGGGGCCGAGGACCGTGCGCATACCACAGGCGCCCCCCCGTCGAGTTGAAGCGACGCCCACGGTTCGCGTAAGATAGAACGGCGCACGCCGCGTTGTTCTCGTCGTTCCATCGGTCAGGTGACCGGGCGGACGGCGGGTCGGAAAAGCAACGCGCTCCCGCAGACCGGATCCCGGGACGCCCTCAGGGCGGACCGGGGCTCACCGTCCACACCAGCGATCCCATAAGGAACTTCGGTTGGCTCTCACCCAGCCTGGTCCCCCTTTTCGAGAAGTCGCAGTAAGAGTGCGGTGTCCACACCCGGGGCGGGGCTCACAACAGGTGTCCGCGGACAGGTCCGCGGCTCGCCGCCATGCGGGTTCCGCCCGTCCTTTTACTACTACTTGCCACGAGGAGTGATCATGGCAGCTCACTGCCAGGTAACCGGGGCTGGGCCGGGATTCGGCCACAGCATCTCCCACTCGCACCGTCGCACCAAGCGCCGGTTCGACCCGAACATCCAGAAGAAGACCTACTGGGTCCCCTCCCTGCGCCGCAACGTCACGCTGACGCTGTCCGCCAAGGGCATCAAGACCATCGACGTGCGCGGGATCGACGCCGTCGTGGCGGACCTGATCGCGAAGGGAGTGAAGCTCTGACATGGCCAAGGACAAGGACGTTCGTCCGATCATCAAGCTGAAGTCCACCGCCGGCACCGGGTTCACCTACGTGACCCGCAAGAACCGCCGGAACAACCCGGACCGCATCACCCTGAAGAAGTACGACCCGGTGGTCCGCAAGCACGTCGACTTCCGAGAGGAGCGCTGAGATGGCCAAGAAGTCCAAGATCGCCAAGAACGAGCAGCGCAAGGCCATCGTGGCCCGTTACGCCGAGAAGCGTCTCGAGCTGCGCAAGACCCTCGTGGACCCGAACGCGTCGGACGAGGCCCGCGAGGCCGCCCGCCTGGGCCTGCAGAAGCTGCCCCGCGACGCCTCCCCGGTCCGCGTGCGCAACCGCGACGCCATCGACGGTCGCCCCCGCGGCACCTTCCAGCGCTTCGGCATCTCCCGCGTGCGCTTCCGCGACATGGCGCACCGTGGCGAGCTGCCCGGCGTGACCAAGTCCTCCTGGTGACCTGAGGCCCGGTCTCCGGGCGCTCGGCACCACCGCGACGGCGGCGTCCCTCCTCAGGAGGGGCGCCGCCGTCGTCGTGCCTCGGGGATCAGGGCCGCCCGGGTCACGGGAAATCGCGGATTCTCGCGGTTCAGGGGGCGATTCGCCCGCGGAGAGGTGGTACGTTCACAACTGGCAGCCCGGTCCGAACGGCCCGGGAACCGTAACCGACGTCCCATAGGGAGGACCCATGGCCATGAACCGCAAGGAACTCGTCGCCGCCGTCGCCGAGCGCTCCGGCAACACCCAGGCCGCCGTCAGCGATGTGCTGGACGCCCTCTTCGAGGTGTTCACCGCCCAGGTCAAGAAGGGCGAGAAGGTCTCGATCCCGGGCTGGCTGGCCGTGGAGCGCACCGAGCGCAAGGAGCGCACCGGCCGCAACCCGCGCACCGGCGAGGAGATCACCATCCCGGCCGGCCACTCCGTGAAGGTGACCGCCGGCTCCAAGCTCAAGGCCGCCGCCTCCGAGTGATCCCGGTCGCGGTGCGGGTCCCCGGACCCACGCCGCACGCCGCGGGACGGGCGTCGCACCCTCGGGTGGGGCGCCCGTCGTCGTCTGCGGGCGCGTAGGATGGGCGGACGATCGTCCGGCCGACGTGGGCCGGGGCCGTGCGGAGAGGAGTCGTGGCATGCGCAGCGCCGTCGCCGCCGCTCCGTGGGCCCCGTCCGGCCTCGAGGACGCCCCTCCGCGCGTCGTGCGTGGACCGGCCCGTCTGGCCCGGGGCTGGGCCGGGGCCCTGGCGATGACCGCCCTGGCCGCGCTGTTCCACACCGCCGCCGAGCCCGGTCACGGGTTCCCCGAGGTCGGCGTGGTCGCCTTCGCGGCCGTCCTCGCCGCCCCGCTCTGCACCGCCCTGGCGGGCCGCGCCCTCTCGCTGTGGCGCACCGCCGCCGCCGTCGCGATCGCCCAGGGGCTGTTCCACGTGCTCTACGGGCTCGCCGCCGGCGGACACGCCGTGGCGCCGGTCGCCGGCGTCGACCCGGCCCACCTCGGCCACGCCCATCCCGGCGCCGGGGCCCTCCTGGCACCGGGGGAGGCCCTGTCCGGCGCCCCCGCCGGCCACCTGACCGACCTGCGCATGCTCGCGGCCCACGTGATCGCCGCGGTCCTCACCGTGCTGGTGCTGCGGCGCGGTGAGGCCCTCGTGCTCGCCATCGCCGAACGCGTGGTGGCCGCCGTCTGCCCGCCGCCGGCCGCGCACGGCCCCCTGCCGACGCCGGCCCGCCTCCGTGTCCCCGTCCCGCCGGTGCTCCGGCCGGCGACGTCCCTCGCCCTCCTCAGCTCTCCGGGGCGGCGCGGCCCGCCGTTCGCCCTCGCGGCCTGAGGACGCCGGCTCCGTCCGCGTCTCGAGGCCCGACCGCGCCCGACGACCCTTCGGAACGGTCCGCCCGCGACTCCCGTCCGGGACCGCGGCAGACCCGTGAGGACACCACCATGCATCACCAGACCGCCCCTGTCCGCCGCGCCGCTCGCGCCGCCGCCGGACTCACCCTGCTGCCCGCCCTCGTCGTCGCCGGAGCCGCCCCCGCGGCCGCGCACGACGAGCTCATCCGCACCGCCCCCGCGGTCGGCGAGACGGCCACGACGGCGCCGTCGGAGGTCTCCCTGACCTTCAGCGGCGAGCTGATCGACGGCGAGGGCATCCAGAACCTCCTGCAGGTCCGCGACGCCGACGGCAACCAGTGGCAGTCCGCTGCCGGCACCGTGGACGGCCCCACCTTCTCCGCGCCGCTGTGCGAGGGGCTGCCCAACGGCGACTACGAGGTCGCCTACCGCGTCGTCTACTCGGACGGGCACTCCGAGGAGCGCTCGTTCGACTTCGCGGTGGACGACCCGGCCGCACCGGCCGCCGGCACCGCGCCCCAGGGCTGCGGCACCGCCGTCGCCGGGGCCTCGACCGCCGCCTCCCCGGAGGCCACGGCAGGTCAGGGCGACGCCGCCTCGGCCGAGGCGACCGCGCAGGCGGACGCCTCCGACGCCGCGCAGCCCGCGGACACCGACGCGCTGCCCGCCTGGGTGTGGGTCGCCGGCATCGCCGGCCTGGCCGTGCTCGTCGTGGCCTTCCTCCTGATGGGCCGCCGCGCCCGCGCACTCGGCCACCTCGACGACGGCCGCTGACCTCTGATCCCCGGTCGGCCCCCTGAGGGGGCCGGCCCCGCCCTCGCGCGCCCGAACGCCCCGCGCGTCGTCGCGCGCCCGCCTGACAAGGAACCCCACAGACGTGACCACCACCTCCCCCCGCGCCCCTCGCCGCCTCGGCGCCGCCGCCGTGCTCGCCGTCGCCGCCCTCGGCCTGACGGCCTGCGCCGGAGACGACGCCGGCTCCGCCCCGAGCGCGTCGGACGCCTCGAGCGTCGCGCCGGCCACGGACGCCGCCCCGGCCTCGGATGCCTCGCCGGCCGCGTCCACCGCGGACGGCCAGGCCGCCGGCCTCACGATCACCGACCCCTGGACGAAGGCCACCGAGGAGGGCATGACCGGCTCCTTCGGCATGCTCGAGAACTCCTCGGACCAGGACCTGCACATCGTCGGCGTCCGCTCGGAGCTGGGCGAGACGGTCGAGCTCCACGAGATGGTCTCCGGCGAGGACGGCCAGATGGTGATGCAGGAGAGCCCCGACGGCTTCACCGTGCCCGCGGGCGGGAGCCTCGAGCTCGCCCCGGGCGGCAACCACGTGATGTTCATGGGCCTGACCGACCCGATCGAGCCGGGTGAGGACGTGACCTACGACCTCGAGCTGGAGGACGGCTCCACCCTCGAGGTCACCTCCGTGGTCCGGCCCTTCACCGGCGCCAACGAGTCGTACCACGGCGGCGAGTCCCACGAATCGGAGGACCATGCCGACCACTGACCCCGCCGTCCGGCCGGACGACCACCACGGGTCGGGCGGGCGCGAGGGCGCCCGCCCGGCCCCGGGGGGCCCCTCCCGCCGCGGCCTGCTCCTCGGGGCGGGCGCGGTGGGCGGCGGCCTGCTGGGCACGGCGCTCGGCTACGGCGCCGGCCACGCGTCGGCCTCGACCGCCCCGGGCGCGTCCGCCGCGCCCGGGGCGGGGGCCTCACCCTCCGAGGTCATGGGCGACACCGGCATCGAGGGCGACGTCGGCCGGGCCGGCTGGGCCGAGCCCGGCGGCCAGGCCGCCCGGGTGGCCGTCAGCTCGCCCGTGGGCACGGACACCGTGCCGTTCCACGGGCCGCGCCAGGCCGGCGTCGACACCCCCGCCCAGGCCCACGCCGTCTTCCTCGCCTTCGACCTGCACGAGGACACGGGCCGGGTGCGCATCGAGCGGATGCTGCGCCTGCTCACCGACGACGCTGCGCGCCTGACCCAGGGCCGCGCCACGATCGCCGACACCGAGCCGGAGCTCGCCGCCGCCCCCGCGCGGCTCACCGTGACGTTCGGCTTCGGCCCGGAGCTCGTCCGCCGCGTGGCCCCGGACCGGGCCCCGGCCTGGCTGCGCCCGCTGCCGGCGTTCGAGCAGATCGACCGCCTGGACCCCGCGTTCAGCGACGGCGACCTGCTGCTGCAGATCTGCGGCGACGACCGGATGTCCGTGGCCCACGCCCGGCGCATGCTCCTCAAGGCGGCCCGGCCGTTCGCCACCGAGCGCTGGGTGCAGGAGGGCTTCCGCTCCGCCCGCGGCGCCCACCCCACCGGCACCACGATGCGCAACCTCTTCGGGCAGGTGGACGGCACCGGCAACCCGGCGGCGGGCACCCCGCACCTCGACCGCGTGGTGTGGGGCGTGGGCGCCGAGCAGGTGGGTGTCACCCCGTGGATCGCGGACGGCACGTCCGTGGTGATCCGGCGCATCGAGATGCTCATGGACACGTGGGACGAGCTCGACCGCCCGGCCAAGGAGAAGGTCATCGGCCGTCGCCTCGGCACCGGCGCCCCCCTCACGGGGGAGCAGGAGCACGACGAGCCGGACTTCGACGCCGTCGGCCCCACGGGCTTCCCGGTCATCTCGGACATCGCGCACCTGCGGCGGGCCCGCGGGGAGGAGCCCGAGCACGGGATGCTGCGCCGCGGCTACAACTACGATGACCCGCGCGGGGCGCTGGAGGCGGGCTCCGGCCTGATCTTCGCCGCCTACCAGGCGGACGTGGACCGCCAGTTCGTCCCCGTCCAGGCCCGGCTCGCGGAGTCGGACCACCTGAACCTGTGGACCGTGCCCGTCGGCTCGGCGGTCTTCGCGATCCCGCCCGGCTGCGCCGAGGGCGGGTTCGTGGGCGACGCCCTGTTCGCCTGACCCGGGGGCCCGACGACGGCGAGGCCGGCCCCACCGTCGTCGGGCGTCCGCATGCTTTGAGAGGATGGACCCCATGTCCGCCGCCACCGCCCCCGCCCGGGGCAGCCATCCCGCCGAGAACGACGACGCCGCCCGCCCCGGTCCGTCGGGGCCGGTCGGAGTGCCCCGGTGGATCTGGGTGCTCGTGGCCGCCGCGGGAGCCGCCGGCCTCGCCGCCGCCGGCTGGCTGACCGGCGTCACCGCCGCGCGCCAGCTCTCCGACCCGGGGTGGATCACCCGCTGGGGCGTGCCCGTGGGGGAGCTCGTCTCCAACGTGGCGATGTCCCTGACCATCGCCGCGCTGATCTTCGCGGCCGGGGTCCTGCCGCCCCACGCGGCGGGCACGGAACGGTGGCACCGCTCCGCCCGGCAGCGGCGCGAGGACGCGGACGCCGCACCGCTGCCCGAGCACCCCGCGTTCACCCGCGTGATGCGGATCGCCGCCGTCAGCGCCGGCGTGTGGACGGTGGCCGCGCTGGCCGTCGGCGTGCTGTCCTACTCGGATCTCGCCGGCATCCCCGTCACGGCGGGGCAGGGCTTCACGGACGGCCTGGCGGCCTACGTGGTCGGCATCTCGGTGGGCCAGGCATGGTTCTGGGTCACCGTGATCGCCGCCGTCGTGACCACGTTGGCGATCGCCGTCCGCTCCCACAACGGCCTGTTCTGGACCGGCATCCTGGCGATGCTCGCCCTCGTGCCCCTGGCCCTGATCGGGCACGCGGCGGGCGGTGACGACCACAACGGCGCCGTGAACTCGATCGGCCTGCACCTGCTCGGCGTCGTCGTGTGGGTGGGCGGACTGCTCGTGCTCGTCGCGATCTCGGACACCCTCGTGGGGCCCAACGGGGCGCAGGGGCGGGGCCGCAGCCTGCGCCGGCAGGGCCCGGCGCCCCTGCTGCACACGGTCCTGACCCGGTACTCCGTGCTCGCCGGGCTGGGCCTGGTCACGGTGGCGCTGTCCGGCGTGGTCAACGCGTCGATCCGCATGGACGATCCGGCCCAGCTGCTGAGCCCCTACGGCATCCTCGTGTCGGCCAAGTTCCTGGCGGCCCTGGGCCTCGGCCTGATCGGCCTGCTGCACCGCCGGTGGGTCATCCCCCGCCTCGACGCCGGCCCGGACCGTCCCAGCCCCGCCCCCGCGCGTCGCCTGCTGTGGCAGCTCATCGCCGTGGAGGCCGTGATCATGGGCGCCGTCATGGGCGTCTCCTCCGTGCTCTCCCGGACGGCCCCGCCCGTGCCGGAGGAGCTCGCGCCGGACGCCTCCCCGGCCCGCATCCTCACCGGCTACGAGCTGCCGCCGGCCCTCGAGGGCGCCCGGTGGATCACGATGTGGCGGTTCGACTGGCTGTGGGTCGCGATCATCGCGTTCCTGACCCTCTGGTACCTGCGCTCCGTGTGGCAGCTGCGCCGCCGCGGCGACCGCTGGCCCGTGCTGCGCACCGTCGCGTGGCTCGCGGGCCTGGCCGTGCTGCTGTGGGCGACCTCCGGGTCCCCGGCCGTGTACGGCCGCGTCCTGTTCAGCGCGCACATGGTGGGCCACATGACGCTGACGATGCTCAGCCCCGTCTTCCTCGTCCTGGGCGCGCCGATCACCCTGGCGCTGCGGGCCCTGCCGTCCCGCACGGACGGGACGCGCGGCCCGCGCGAGTGGATCCTGTGGATCGTGCACTCCCCGTGGGGGCGGTTCATCACGAACCCGATCGTGGCGGGGGTCAACTTCGCCGGCTCGATCCTGGTGTTCTACTACACGGACTTCTTCCGGTTCTCGCTGGAGACCCACGTGGGCCACGAGTTCATGAACGTCCACTTCCTGCTGACCGGGTTCCTGTTCGCCCTGGTCATGATCGGCTCGGATCCGCTGCCGCGCCGGCCCCCGTACGCCCTGCGGCTCGTGCTGCTGATGGCCACGATGATCTTCCACGCCTTCATCGGCGTCGCCATGACCTCCTCCACCGGCCTGATGCAGGCGTCCTGGTTCGGCAACATGGGCCGCGACTGGGGCCCCACCGCCCTCGAGGACCAGCGCATCGGCGGCGCGGTGATGTGGGGCATCGGCGAGTTCCCCACCGTGATGATGGCGGTGATGGTGGCCGTGCTCTGGTATCGCAGCGACCGCAAGAACGCGGTCCGGCTGGACCGGCAGGCCGACCGCGACGGCGACGCGGAGCTGCGCCGCTGGAACGAGATGTACGCCCGCATGCACGGCACCCCGGTCACCGACGCCCCGAGCGGCGCCGAGCCCGTGGCCCGTGACTCCTCCACCGGCCCCGAGGAGGCCCGTGATGTCCGCTGACCGTGTCCGTCCCCTCCGCCGCCCGGCCGCGCCCCGGCGTGGTCGGCTGCGCCTCGCGGCCGCCGTCGCCGCCGGCCTGCTGGCCCTGACGGGCTGCAGGGCCGGGGACGGCGATCCGGCCGCCGCGTCCGCGCCCGCGGACGGAGTCCACGGCGACGCCGGCACCGCGGCGCCCACGGAGTCGGCGGCCCCGGAGGGGCTCGGCCTGGGCGACCGTCAGGACGAGCGCATGGCGCAGGCCGCGGCCGAGCGTGCGGCCACGTTCGGCTTCGTCCGGCAGCGGGCCGCCACGGCGGAGGAGATCGACGCGGCCCGCGAGGACTCCCGGGACCGGCGCGCGGACGCGGACCGGACCACCGTGCAGCCGGCGCAGTGCAAGGCGCCGCTGACCGCCCTGGACTTCTCCCCGATCGCCCTCGACGGGGCCGAGGCCACGCGCGTGGACGTCGGCGCCGACACCTTCACGGGCACGGGCACCGTGGAGGTCGCCCGGCTCACGGGCCAGGGCCGCCAGGACGTCGAGCGGCACCTCCAGACCGTCAACGCCCTGCGCGCCGACTGCCGCGAGATGACCATGACCGTGCAGGAGGGGGACGCGACCGTCGACTACCGCCTCGAGGTCTCCGACGCGCCGCTGTCCGACGGCACGCCTGCGCAGTCCGCCCTCGTGTGGGAGCGGACCGTGGCCTCGGAGTCCGAGCCCCAGCTCACGGCCCAGGTGCTCACCGCCGTCACCTCCGACGCCGTGGTGATGGTCTCCTTCGTGGGCCGGCCCGAGGCCGGGCGCAAGGAGTTCACCCTCATCGCCGAGGAGATGCTGGCCGCCGCCCTGGCCGCCGACTGAGCCGGACCCGCCCGGCGGCGTCGTCTTTCCCCTGTGACGCCGCCGGCGTCCGCTCACGGCTGACGCGTCCGGGGCGTGCGTCATGATGGTGGGCATGACCGCACCGCAGACCCCGAACCCCGCCCCGTCCGCTGACGCCCCCGCCGCCGTGCCGCGCGCGGCCACCCGGGTGCGCGCGTCCGAGCTCGTGGGCCGCGGCTGGCTGAACACCGGCGGCGAGCAGGTGGCCCTCGAGGACCTGCGCGGCAAGGTCGTGCTCCTCGACTTCTGGACGTTCTGCTGCATCAACTGCCTGCACGTCCTGGACGAGCTGCGCCCGCTTGAGGAGGAGTTCGCGGACGTGCTCGTCACGGTGGGCGTGCACTCGCCCAAGTTCGAGCACGAGGCGGACCCGGACGCGCTCGCGGCCGCCGTCGAGCGCTACGCCATCGAGCACCCCGTGCTGGACGACCCCGAGCTGACCACGTGGCAGGCGTACTCGGCGCGCGCGTGGCCCACCCTCGTGGTGGTGGACCCGGAGGGCTACATCGCCGCGCACCTGTCCGGCGAGGGGCACGTGGCCGGGCTCTACGGGCTCGTGCGCGAGCTCGTGGCCGAGCATGAGGCCAAGGGCACGCTGCACCGCGGCTCCGGCCCCTACGTCCCGCCCGCGCCCGTGGCCCGGGACCTGTCGTTCCCCGGCAAGGCCGTGTCGCTCGGCGGCCGCGGCTCCCGCCCGGGCTCGTTCCTCGTCTCGGACACCGGCCACCACCGCCTCCTGGAGGTCGCCGAGGACCTGACCACGGTGCTCCGCGCGTTCGGCGGCGGGGACCCCGCCGCGGCGGACGCGGGCCAGGCCGAGCTCGCATTCCCCACGCCCGGGGAGAAGGGCCACGCGGACGGCGGGCCGGACGAGGCGCTGTTCAACGAGCCCCAGGGCCTGGCGCTGCTGCCCGAGGACGTCGCCCAGCGCGTCGGCTACGACGTCGTCGTGGCGGACTCCGTCAACCACCGGCTGCGGGGCCTGCGCCTGTCGGACGGGCGCGTCAGCACCCTCGCCGGCAACGGCGTGCAGAAGCTCATCGACTCCGAGCGCGCCAAGGAGGCCGCCGCCGTCGACGACGAGGGGGACGTCGCCGTCGACCTCGCGGACCTGCCCGGGGAGCCGACCGCGATCTCGCTGTCCTCCCCGTGGGACGTCGTGTGGCACCCCGCCCTGGGGCGTGTGGTGATCGCGATGGCCGGCACGCACCAGCTCTTCGACTTCGACCCCGTCACGGGCGCGCTCGCGGTGCACGCGGGCACGGCGCTCGAGGGCCTGCTGGACGGCGACGCCGGACGGGCCTGGTTCGCGCAGCCCTCGGGGCTGTCCGTGGGCGCGGACGGCACGCTGTGGGTCGCGGACTCGGAGACCTCCGCGGTGCGCTGGGTGCGGACCGGGGAGGACGGGCGCCGCGAGGTCGGGACCGCCGTCGGGGCGGGCCTGTTCGACTTCGGCCACGTGGACGGGGAGGCGGACCGCGCGCGCCTGCAGCACGCGCTGGGCGTCACAGCCCTGCCGGACGGCTCCGTGCTGATCGCCGACACGTACAACGGCGCGATCCGCCGGTACGCCCCGGCCGGCGAGGACGCCGCGGGCCGGGCGGTCCCGGCCACGGTGACCACGGTGGCGCGCGGACTGCTCGAGCCCTCGGACGTGCTCGTGGAGCACGACGCGGACGGGAACGACACTGCGATCGTGGTGGTCGAGTCCAACGCCCACCGGCTCACGCGGCTGGCGGTGCCGGAGGAGTTCCTCACCGTGGACGAAGGCGCGCGGCAGACGCAGCGTCCCCGCACCCCGGTGGTGGCCGGCGACCTGGACCTGACGATCGGCTTCGCCGCGCCCACGGGGCAGAAGCTGGACGACCGCTGGGGCGACCCCACGCAGCTGAAGGTCTCCTCGTCCCCGGAGGAGCTGCTGCTCGAGGGCGCCGGCACGTCCACGGGGCTGCACCGGACGCTGCGGCTGAACCCCGAGGTCGAGGAGGGCGTCCTGCACATCACCGCCCGGGCCGCCGCGTGCGACGGGGAGAAGGGGCAGCCCATCCCGGACCACGCCGCCTGCCACCTGTACCAGCAGGACTGGGGCATCCCGGTCACGGTGCACACCCCGGACCGGGCCCCGAAGGGCGCCGAGACCCGCCTGGACCTGGACCTGCGCGGGATACACTGAGCGCGTCGTCCGCCCCCGACCCCGAAGGCTGCGCCCCACCATGACCACGCTCATCGTCACCTCGTCCGCCCACGGATCCACGCGAGAGATCGCCGAGCGTGTCGCGGAGGTGCTGCGCACGTCGCAGGCCGTCCCGACCGTGGTGGAGGACGTCGAGGGCGCCGCCGCGTGGCTGGCCACGGCGGACGCGGTGATCGTCGCGGCCCCGGTCTACACGGGCTCGCTCGCCGCCGACGCGCGGGCGTTCCTCGACACCCGTCGGGCCGAGCTGGCGGACCTGCCGCTCGTGATCCTGGCCTCCGGCGGCGCGCCCGAGCTGGCCCCGCCGGTGCGGGAGAAGCTCGAGTCCTACGGTCCGCGCGAGGTGGCGTACTTCCGCGGGGCGCTCGTCGAGGAGCGCCTGGGCCGGCTGGAGAAGCTCAAGCTCAAGCTCTCCCGCAACGAGCACTACGGCGACTACCGCGACTGGGACGCCATCGAGGCCTGGGCCAAGACCCTCTCCGGCGCCGGCGTGCGCTGACCCCACCCGCCGCGCTCGTCGACGAGACGGCGGGGGCGCCTCCGCAGACGCTGTCGTTGAGGAAACGGCGCCGGAGGCTCTCGCGCCCGCGGCGGAGGCGAGCGGTTAGCCTGGCCGCATGTCCCCTTCCGCCCGACGCCCCGCCGCGTCCTCCCGCCCCGCCCGGCCCCGCCCGACGACGGTGCCCCTCGCCCTGCCCGACCGGCCCGGCTGGGTGCGGCTCGCCGCGGGTGCGGTGGTCCCGGGCGTCGTCGCGGCCGTCGCGGCGCTCGCGGCCCTGCAGGTGTTCGTCCTCAACCCGTTGGCCGCCGCGCCCGGCGACCGCGGCCTCCGGAGGATCTACGCGGACCTGAGCGCGGCGGGCCAGCTCGGCGTCCCCTTCATCCTTCCGGCCGTGATCCTGGCGGCCGGGCTCGGCGTGGCCGCGGTCCTGTGGTTCCTCACGTGGCGTCGCGAGGAGGTCGACCCGCTGGCGGTCCTCGCCCTGGGCCTCGCCTCGCTCGTCGCCGCCTCTCCGGCCTATTTCATGGCCTCGTTCGGGCCGGGCATGGCGCTCGCGGACACCTACGGCATCGGCGGGGGCGACCACAGCCCGTGGGCCTGGCCGATCTACGTGGTCAGCGTGCTGGCGTTGGCGGGGCTGGTCGCCGTCGTCGTGCTCCTGCTGCGCGGTCCGGTGGGCGGACTCGGCGCCCCGCGGCGCCGGGCCTAGGCTGGCGGGACCGACCTGACCACGACCCCACCAGGAGGACGCACATGACCATCCGCGCCGGCATCGTCGGATACGGGAACCTCGGACGCAGTGTGGAGAAGCTCGTGAAGCTCCAGCCGGACATGGAGCTGGTGGGCATCTTCTCGCGCCGCACCGGCCTGGACACGGACACGCCCGTGCTCCCGGCGGAGCGGGCCGCCGAGCACGCCGGGGAGATCGACGTGCTGTTCCTCTGCCTCGGCAGCGCCACGGACATCCCCGAGCAGGCGGCCGGCTACGCGCGGCACTTCACCACCGTGGACACCTACGACAACCACCAGCTCATCCCGCGGCACCGCGCCGAGATGGACGCCGCGGCCCGGGAGGGCGGGCACGTGGCGATGATCTCCACCGGCTGGGACCCGGGCCTGTTCTCGGTGAACCGGGTGCTGGGCGCGGCGCTGTTCCCTCAGCCGCAGCAGAACACGTTCTGGGGCAAGGGCCTCTCGCAGGGCCATTCCGACGCCGTCCGTCGGGTCCCCGGCGTCCGGCGCGGCGTGCAGTACACGATCCCCAGCGAGGAGGCGATCGCCGAGGCCCGCGCCGGACGGGGCGCCGAGATCACCGGCGCCTCCGCGCACGTGCGTGAGTGCTACGTGGTGGCCGACGAGGCCGACCACGCGGCCATCACCGAGGCCATCACCACGATGCCGGACTACTTCGCCCCGTACGAGACCACCGTGCACTTCATCTCCGAGGAGGAGTTCGAGCGCGACCACCAGGGCATGCCGCACGGCGGCCACGTCGTCACCTCGGGCGACCTCGGCGGCTCGCGCAGCGCGGTCGAGTTCGTGCTGGAGCTGGAGTCCAACCCCGACTTCACCGCCGCCGCGCAGGTCGCCTACGGCCGTGCCGCCGCGCGGCTGAAGGCCCAGGGGGAGACGGGGGCGCGCACCGTGCTCGAGGTCGCCCCGTACCTGCTCTCGCCCACGGGGCTGGACGAGCTGATCCGCCGGGACGTCTGAGCCGCGGCGAGGCGTCCGGCGCGTGACACCGGGCCGGGCGCCGCCGTCGTCGGCCTCAGGCCAGCAGCAGGGCGACGGCGATCATCGCCGGGATCGCGACGATCGTGGTGACCAGGATCGTGTCCTTCGAGACGCGCAGCCCCGCGTCGTAGCGCACGGCGGTGACGAACACGTTCTGTGCGGTCGGCAGGGAGGCCAGGACGACGGCGACGAACACGTGCCGCGCATCCAGGCCGAACACGAACTGCGCGAGCAGCCAGGCCAGCAGCGGATGCACCACCAGCTTCACCGCCGAGGCGAGCAGCACGTCCGCGCGTCGCCCGCCGGCCCGCTCGAGCGGCCGCGAGCCGACCAGCGACATGCCGAACGCCAGGAGCATCGCCGGGATGGACAGCCCGCCGATGAGCTCCACGGACTCCATGAGGGGGCCCGGCAACGACCAGCCGGTGAGGGAGAAGACCAGGCCGGCCACCGAGCCCAGGATCAGGGGGTTGGTGACCGTGTGGCGGACCTGGTCGGCCACGGCGCGCCCGGGGGAGCGGCGCACCGCCCGGCGCCGGCCCGCCGTCGTGCGTCGCCGGGCCTCGCGCGCGGTGGCGGCGTCCATCGCGGCCACGTAGAGCGGCGTGTAGATCGCCAGCTGGAAGATGAGCGCCGGGGCGGCCAGGGCGGCGTCGCCGAGGACGTAGGCCGCGATGGGGATGCCGAGGTTCGCCGAGTTCACGAGCGAGGCGCTGAGCGCGGACATGATCCGCTCCGAGGCCGACCTGCCCTTCAGCAGCGGGACCGTCACCGCGAGGTACAGTGCGGCCGCGGTGAACGCGGACAGCGTGGCCACCCACAGCTGGGGGCCCAGCACGGCGCCCACGTCCGCGCGGGAGAGCGTGACGAACAGCAGCGCCGGGTTGCCGATGAAGAACGCCGCGCGGGAGAGCACGGTGCGGCCGTGCTCACCGAGCACCCCCGTGCGCCCCACCAGGACGCCCACGAGGATGATCACCCACACGACCGCGAAGCCGGAGAGCACCTGGGTCACGGACGGGCCTCCACAGGTCGGGGTGGGGCGGTCCGCGGCGGGGTCAGGGGCATGGCGCGATCCTACGTCGCGGGCGTCGGCTAGCCTGGATCACGACGGCGGCGCCCACCGCCGAGCGCGCCACGCGGCCCGGTCCCGCGCGGCAGGGCCCTGCAGCCCGGCGCGAAGGGGAGCGGATCCTCGGGCCCACCCGCACGCGACGGACGTCGTCCCCGACCCGCGGCGCGGCATGGCCGGGAGCGCGCCGGCGAGGATGCACCATGACCCGTCAGTCCGACCTCAAGACCCTGATCCGCGCCCGCATGGCCGTCACCGGTGAGCGGTACACCGCCGCGGCGGCGGCCCTCGCCGACGAGTGGCAGTCCGCCGAGCGCTACCACGCGACCGTGCTCGCCCGCTTCTTCGACGGGGACCGGCTGCGCTCCATCCCTGCGCGTCGCAAGCCGCGGGTGGCCGTCCTTCTCGAGCTGTTGCGTCGCTTCAGAGCGGGCCGCGCCTACGCGGAGGCCGAGGTCAACGACCTGCTGCGCCCCGCCCACGAGGACGTGGCCACGCTGCGTCGCGAACTCGTGGACTACGGGTTCCTCGCCCGCGCCGACGGCGTCTACCGACTGGCGGACGCCGGGCCCGACCTCGACCCGCGCTTCGCCGCGGACCTGCCGGTCGACCTGGAACGCCGGCTGCGCGAGATCCGCGCGGGCCGTTGAGGGGAGCGGGACCCCACGCGGCGACCTGGAACGCCAGCGGTCGCCATGACGCCGGAATGTGGCCGCATTCCGACGTCTTGCGTTCCCGGTGCGGCCGTGGCGGGGCGACGTGGGCCGACACGGCCCCGGGTCCCTCGCGTGAGGGGCCCGGGGCCGTCGTCGTGGTGTGGAGCGGGCGACGGGAATCGAACCCGCGTATCTTGCTTGGGAAGCAAGCGCTCTACCATTGAGCTACGCCCGCGCAACCGCTCGGCTTCCGCCTGCGGCGCGGGCACCACCATACACCAGCCCGGCCGGTGCACCGGCCCCGCGTCGTCCTCGCGCCCCACGGCCCCGTACGTCAGTGCACCGGGTCCGCCACGGCGACCTCGCGCGCCTGCACCCGCCGCGTCGCCGCCCGGGCGCGCGAACGACCGAACGCGTCCGCGTACCGCGTGAGCACCGGCCCGGCGATCACGATGGAGAACTCCCCGCGGATGGTCAGGGCCGCACCCGCGCGCCAGCGGCCGGCCACGCCGTTTCCCGAACGAAAGCGCACCAGGGGCCGCCGTTTCCCGAACGAAAGCGCGCCGGGGGCCGCTGGTAGAGTCCGAACCGCGCCCGGCCGCGGCCGGACGCGTCCGGCAGCCCCTGTCCCGGAAGGACGTCCCATGCGCGACACCACGGCCGACGCGGCCCAGGTCCCCGCCCGCCCCGACGACGCGGCGGTGTACCGCTACCTCGCGTTCGGGGAGGCGGACCGCCCCTTCCTCGTCGGCGGTCCCCGGCCCGCGCCGCTGGCCCCCGCTGCGACGCCGTCCCCGGTCGCCGACCTCGAGTCGGTCCGCGCCGCGATCCGCGCCCACGGCGGCCCCTTGGCCTCGACCGCGCACGTGTGCGGCCGCCCCGTCCCGACGCCTCCGGCCGCCGACGCGTCCCGCGGCCTGCGCGGTGCCGCGCGCACCCTGACCGCGACCCGCCGCGACGTCGCCGCCCGCCTGGCCGACTCCCGCGAGCGCGCCGACGTGCCCGTCGAGGCGCTGCTGAACTCGGCCTTCGTCGACGCCCACGCGGACGAGCGCCCCGCCGATCGCGGCGTGCCGCGCGGGCGGCTCGCCGGCCTGGTGGACGCCGTCCTCCCGCCGGCCCGCCACGCGGACGACGACGCCGCGGCCGGCCTGCTGCTCGCCCTGCGCGAGCCGGTCCGCGAGGTGTTCGCCTCCGACTCGTTCGCCGCCCGCCCGTACGCCGACGCGCCCACCGTCCGCGCGCTCTTCGAGGACTTCCTCGCCCACCCGCGCCGGCACGACCCCGAGCGCTTCTGGCGCCTGCTCAACCTCGAGCTCTGGCTGCGCGACGCGGTGGACGCGGACGCCGCCCCGGCCGGCCCCGCCACCGCGGTCGACGAGGCCCCCACCGCCCCGGCACCGGCCAAACCGGACCACGAGCCGAACCCGGGCAAGGAGCTCGACCTGGTCTCCGCCGAGGACGGCCGCCGCTACCGCCGCTTCCCTGTGCAGACCGGCCTGGTGGACCGGGACACGGACCTGCAGGCCTACCTGCGCGGCGAGATTGAGGACTTCTTCCGCGACCTGCCCGCGGACGCGATGCCGCAGGACGCCCCGTGGCACTTCTCCGTGTCCGAGAAGATCGTGGCCATCACCCAGGGCCGCTCCTACTACACCTGGGAGGTCCGCCCCTCCGTGGCCGCCCGCGCCCTCTCCCGCCTGGTCACCCGCACGCCCGCGGGCATCGGCCTGGGCGACCCCACCACCATGCAGCTGGCCATCCAGGAGGCCGGCCTGCCGCGCATCGTGCTCTCCGCGGCCGCCGGCGCCGCCGGCAAGGTCGCCGGCAAGCGCGGTGTGTTCTACAACGTGGTGGGCGGCAACGTCCGCGCGATCGACGGACCCACCACCTACTCCACGTTCCCGGCCAACGTCTCCGCCAAGCTGCCCCCGGCCGAGCCGGACCGGGTGGCCGCCGAGGTCTCGGCGATGATCCGGGCGGCGGACATCCCGGCCTGGGCGAAGGCCTCCTTCGCCGGCACCGTCGTGATGGACGCCAACGACATCGGCCGCAACGCCCTCGGCAAGGACACGGCCGCGTCGGCCGCCGCCCTCGAGGCCGCCTTCGCGGACAACCCGCTGGGCCAGGGCCGCGAGCGCACCCCGCTGGCCGTCGTCGTGCGAATGGACTGAGCCGTGCTGCTCTCCGACCGCGACATCCGCGCCGAGCTCGACTCCGGCCGCGTGGGCCTGGACCCCCTCGACCCGGCGATGGTCCAGCCCGCGTCCGTGGACGTGCGCCTGGACCGGTTCTTCCGGCTCTTCGACAACCACCGGTACGCGCACATCGACCCGCGTCAGGAGCAGGACGAGCTGACCCGGCTGGTGGAGGTGGACCCGGACGAGGCGTTCATCCTGCATCCGGGGGAGTTCGTGCTCGGCTCCACCTATGAGCAGGTCACGCTGCCGGACGACCTCGCCGCCCGCCTCGAGGGCAAGTCCTCGCTGGGGCGGCTGGGCCTGCTGACGCACTCGACCGCCGGGTTCATCGACCCCGGGTTCTCCGGGCACGTCACGCTCGAGCTGTCCAACGTGGCCACGCTGCCCATCACGCTGTGGCCGGGGATGAAGATCGGCCAGCTGTGCTTCTTCCGGCTCTCCTCGGCGGCCCAGTCGCCGTACGGCACCGGGGCCAACCAGAACCGGTACCAGGGTCAGCGCGGGCCCACGGCCTCCCGGGCGCACCGCGACTTCCACCTCACCCGCATCGAGCGATGACCGGCGCCGCGCTCCCGCCGGTCGCCTCCGCCGCCCCGCGTCGCCAGGTGGCCGCGTGGGCGCTGTGGGACTGGGGCTCGGCCGCGTTCAACGCGGTCATGGTCACCTTCGTGTTCGGCACCTACCTGGCCTCGGACGCGTTCGGGCCGGACGAGCGGGGCACGGCGTGGCTGTCCACGGCCCTGGCGATCGCCGGCGTCGTGATCGCCCTGACCGCGCCCGTGATGGGCCGGCGCGCGGACGGCGCGGGCCGGCGCCGCCTCTGGCTGGGGGTGATGACGGCGGCGGTGATCGCGTGCACCGCGGCCTGCTTCTGGGTCACCCCGGAGGAGTCCTCGCTGCTGCTGGGCGTCACCCTGATCGCCCTGGGCACGGTGTTCTTCGAGTTCGCGGAGGTGCAGGTCAACGCGATCCTCGTGCACATCTCGACGCCGGCCACGATCGGCCGGATCTCGGGCATCGGCTGGGGCGCGGGCTATCTCGGTGGCATCCTGCTGCTGCTGATCGTGTTCGTGGGCTTCGTCTCGGGGGACGCGCACTGGTTCGGCGTCACGGAGGACGCGGCGCTGAACATCCGGGTGGTCGCGCTCGTGGCCGCGGCGTGGTTCCTGGTGTTCGCGATCCCGGTGCTGGTGGCCGTGCCGGACCCGGCGCCCGCGCCGTCCCCCGGCGGCGGCCCGCGGCGGGAGTCCCTGGCGGCCTCGTACCGTGCGCTGGGGTCCACGCTGGCGCGGATGTGGCGCGAGGACCGGAACACGCTGTGGTTCCTCGTGGCCTCGGCGGTGTTCCGCGACGGCGTGGGCGCGGTGTTCGTCTACGGCGCCATCCTGGGCACCACGGTCTACGGGCTGGCGGCCTCGGACGTGGTCCTGTTCGCGATCGCGGCCAACGTGGTGGCCGCCCTGGGCGCCTTCGTGGGCGGGCGGCTCGACGACGCGGCCGGTCCGCGCCGGGTGATCCTGGGCTCGCTCGCCGCGATGGTCCTCGTGGCCGGGGCGCTGTTCTTCGCCTCGGGCACCCTCGCGTTCTGGGTCGGCGGGCTGGCGCTGTGCCTGTTCGTGGGCCCGGTGCAGTCGGCCTCGCGCGCGTTCCTGGGCCGGCTCACCACGCCGCGGACGGCCGGCGAGGTGTTCGGGCTGTACGCCACCACGGGCCGCGCGGTCGGGTTCATCACGCCCGCGCTCGTGACGCTCGCGCTCGCCCTGCACCCGGACAACCGGGTGGTCATCCCCGTGATCGTCGTCGTGCTCGTGGCCGGTGGGCTGCTGTTCGCCCGGGTCACGGAGCCGATCACGCGGAGCGCGGAATCGGTGCGCTGAGCCCGGGTGGGGCGCATCTTTCCGCTAGTCTGGACTGGACCCTCGCCCGTGCCTGACGAAGGGACCGCATGCTCGTCATCCTGACCGCGCTCTTCGTCGTCGCGCTCGCCGCCCCGGTGATCTTCCGGTGGACGGGACGTCAGGGGTTCTATCTGCTCGCCGCCGCTCCCGCGGCGGGCTTCGTCTGGCTGCTCACCCAGCTGCCGCACGTGTTCGCGCTGCAGGAGGCGCTCGACGCCGGCCGGCCGGTCCCGGCCTCGGCGGCGCATCTGGACCGCGCCGTGCCGTGGGTGCCGTACCTCGAGATCGAGCTCGCGTTCCGCATGGACGTGCTGGCCGCGTTCATGTCCCTGATCGTGCTGGGAGTCGGCGCGCTGGTCCTGGCCTACTGCGCCCGCTACTTCCGGGAGCACGAGCCGCGCAACGCGGTGTTCGGCGGGCAGCTGCTGGCGTTCGCCGGCGCGATGTTCGGGCTCGTCACCACGGACGACCTGATGGTGCTCTACACCTTCTGGGAGATCACGTCCGTCCTGTCCTTCCTGCTGATCGGCTACTCGGGCCACCGCATCTTCGCCCGCCGCTCCGCCATCACCGCCCTGATCGTCACCACGTTCGGCGGCCTGGCCATGCTCGCGGGCCTGATCATGCTGGCCCACTTCGCCGGGTCCTGGCGGATCTCCGGCGTGCTGGCCGCGGCCCCCGGCCTCCTCGCGGACGACGGCGGGCGCGTCCTGCTCGAGGTCGCCGTCGGCCTCGTGCTGATCGGCGCGCTGACCAAGTCCGCCCAGGCGCCGTTCCACTTCTGGCTGCCGGGCGCGATGGCCGCCCCGACCCCGGTCTCGGCCTACCTGCACGCGGCCGCGATGGTGAAGGCCGGCGTCTTCCTCGTGGCCCGCCTGGCCCCCGCCTTCCACGAGCTGGCCACGTGGCAGGTGCTCGTGCTCGGCCTGGGCCTGTGGACCCTCCTGCTGGGCGGCTGGCGGGCCCTGCGGCAGACCGACGTCAAGCTCGTGCTCGCCTACGGCACGGTCTCCCAGCTCGGCTTCCTCATGGTGGCCAACGGGCTGGGCGTCCGCGACGCGGCGCTGGCCGGCCTCGCGATGCTCCTGGCGCACGCCCTGTTCAAGGCCCCGCTGTTCATGGTGGTCGGCATCATCGACCACGAGGCCGGCACCCGTGACCTGCGCGAGCTCTCCGGCATCGGCCGCCGCCACCCCGTCCTCGCCGCCGTCGCCGTCCTGGCCGCCGCCTCCATGGCCGGCCTGCCCCCGTTCTTCGGGTTCGTGGCCAAGGAGGCGGTCCTGCAGAGCCTGACGGACCACGGCGCGGCCCACGGCGGTCTGCTCGCGTGGGCGCCCCTCGTGCTGATGGCCGTGGGGTCCGTGCTCACCGTGGCCTACACGTGGCGCTTCCTCTGGGGTGCCTTCGCCACCAAGCGCACCCCCGAGGGTGCCCCCGTGCCCGCCACCCGCTTCCACACGCGCGTGACCTTCCTCGAGCTGGCCCCCGCCGGGCTGCTGGCGCTCACCGGTCTGGTGCTCGCGGTCCTGCCCGGGCCCCTCGAGCACCTGCTGGCCGCCCACACGGCCACGATCCCGGCCCTGGACCCGGCCGCCTCTCCGGCGCACCTGGCCCTCTGGCACGGCTGGACGCCCATCCTCGCCCTCTCCGCGGGGGTCTGGGTGCTCGGCGCGCTGCTCGCCCTCGGCCGGCCGGGAGTCGAGGCGTTCCAGCGCCGCGTCGAGTTCCCGGTCGACGCCCTGCGCACGTACCGGAAGATCACCGGCGCCCTCGACGAGGTCGCCATCTGGGTCACGGGGCGCACCCAGACCGGCTCCCTGCGCCGCTACCTGGGCATCATCCTGGCCACCGCGTTCCTGCTGCCGGCCGCGTTCCTGCTCTTCCCCGTGGGGCGCAGCGAGCGCACGCTGGCCACCTCGTTCCTCTCCGCGGACGTCGCCTGGTTCCAGACCCCGGCGCAGCTGGTCGTGGTGCTGATGATCGCCGTCGCCACCGTGTTCGCCGTCCGCGCGCGCCGCCGCTTCAAGGCGATCATGCTGGTGTCCGTGACCGGCTACGGCGCCGCCGCCCTGTTCGCGATGCGCGGCGCCCCGGACCTCGCGATCACCCAGGTGCTCGTGGAGACCATCATCCTGGTCACCCTCATCCTGGGCCTGCGCGTGCTGCCGCCGGACTGGTACGACCGCCGCACCGGCTCGCGGCGGATCGCCCGCATGGCGGTCGCCGCCGGCTTCGCCCTGACCATGATGTGGATCGCCGCCACCGCGCTGGCCGCCCGCACGGCGGAGCGGATCTCGCTGCCCATGCCGGAGCTCGCCTACACGGACGGCTACGGCACGAACGCCGTGAACGTCACCCTCGTGGACATCCGCGCGTGGGACACGTGGGGCGAGATCACGGTGCTGGCCGCCGCGGCCACCGGCGTGGCCTCCCTGATCTTCCTGCAGCACCGCGACGGGCGCACCCGCAGCATCGACGACGTCGCCCCCGGCTCCGTCGGCGACTTCGGCGCCGACTCCTCGCTCGGGGCCCGCGAGCTGTCCGTCGTGCGCAGCTTCGCTGTGGACGATCGCAAGGGCCAGTGGCTCGTGGCCGGCCACACGATGGCCCCCGAGCGGCGCTCGATCATCCTCGAGGTCGTCACCCGCTTCATGTTCCCGATCATGATGCTGCTCTCCGTCTACCTGCTGCTGGCCGGGCACAACACCCCCGGCGGCGGCTTCGCCGGCGGCCTGCTCGCAGGCCTGGCCCTCACGCTGCGCTTCCTCGCCGGCGGCCGGTACGAGCTGCAGGAGGCCTCCGTGATCCCGGCCGGGCCCATGATCGGCCTGGGCCTGGCGATCGCCACGCTCACCGGGATCGCCCCGCTCTTCTTCGGCGGGCAGATCCTGCAGTCCTATGTGGTGGAGTTCACCGACCTGCCGCTGTTCGGCGACGCCCTCAAGCTGGTCTCGGCCACGGCGTTCGACATCGGCGTGTACCTCGTGGTGGTCGGGCTCGTGATCGACGTGCTGCGCTCGCTCGGCGGTGAGGTGGACCGCCGGGGCGAGGAGGCCCGCCGCGCCCGCCTGCGCGCCGCGGCCCGCCGTCGTCATCCGCGCATGCCCACCCCGTCCACCCCCGACGCCCCGGAGGCCGCCCGATGATGACCGTCGACCTGGCCCTGCTCCTGGCCATGGGCGTGATGTTCGCCGGGGGCATCTACCTCGTGCTCGAGCGCAGCCTGACGCGCATCCTGCTCGGCATCGTGCTGATCAACAACGGCGCCATCATGCTGCTGTTCCTCTCCTCGGGCGGCACGGGCCTGGCCCCGCTGTTCGTGCGCGGACGGGACCCGCACGAGTACGCGGACACGCTGCCGCAGGCGCTGATCCTCACCGCGATCGTGATCGGCTTCGCCGTGATCGCGTTCCTGACCGCCATGATCTACCGCTCGTGGCTGCTCGTCCGCGAGGACGAGGTCGAGGTGGACGCGGAGGACGTCAAGATCGCCCGGATGCCCGCCTGGGACGCGGAGGACGACGCGGAGCTCGTGGAGGAGTCCTCGGAGTTCCTGGACGACGCCGCGGACCCCAACGCCCACTACGAGCACGCCACGGAGTCCCGACCCCACGTGCGCCACGCCTCACCCACGCCGCCCGCCCATCCCGGCCCGGCGTCCGCCGTCCGTGCCCACCGCGCCGACGGGGGGCCGCGCCCGTGAGCATCGGCACCCTCCCCCTGACCGACCTGGCCCCGCTGGCCGTCATGCTGCCCGTGCTGGGCGCGGCCGTGACCTTCATGCTCGTGCGCCGCCCCCGCGCGCAGATCACCGTCACGGTCTCCGCGCTCGTGCTCACCCTCGTGCTGGACGCGCTGCTGCTGGCCGCGGTCTGGGACACCGGGGTCGCGGCCGTCCACCTCGGCGGCTGGCCGGCCCCGCTGGGCATCAGCCTCGTGGTGGATCGGCTCTCGGCCCTCATGCTCGTGGTGTCGGCGCTGATCACCCTGGCGGTGCTGCTGTACGCCTCGGCGCAGGGGCTGATCAACCGGGACGAGGGTGGGCCGGTCTCGATCTTCCACCCCACGTTCCTGATCCTCGTGGCGGGCGTGTCCAACGCGTTCCTCGCCGGCGACCTGTTCAACCTCTACGTGGGCTTCGAGATCCTCCTGACGTCCTCCTACGTGCTGCTGACCATGGGGGGCACCGCCCAGCGCATCCGCGCGGGCGTCACCTACGTGGTGGTCTCCGTGCTCTCCTCGGTGGTGTTCCTGATCGCGATCGCGATGATCTACGCGGCCACCGGCACCGTGAACATGGCGGACCTGGCCGTGAAGCTGGGCGAGCTGCCCACCGACGTGCAGATGGTCCTGCACGTGCTGCTCCTGGTGGGCTTCGGCATCAAGGCGGCCGTGTTCCCGCTGTCCTTCTGGCTGCCGGACTCGTACCCCACCGCGCCCGCCCCGGTGACCGCGGTGTTCGCGGGCCTGCTCACCAAGGTGGGCGTGTACGCGATGATCCGCACCGAGACGCTGCTCTTCCCGGGGGAGCACGTCAACGCGCTCCTGCTCGTGGTGGCCGCGCTGACCATGGTGGTGGGCATCCTCGGCGCGCTGGCCCAGACGGACATCAAGCGCATCCTGTCCTTCATCCTCGTCTCCCACATCGGCTACATGATCTTCGGCCTGGGCCTGGCCACGGAGGCGGGGCTGGCGGCCACCGTGTACTACGTGGCCCATCACATCACCGTGCAGACCGCGCTCTTCCTCGTCACGGGCCTGATCGAGAACCGCGCCGGCACAGCGAACATCGACCGCCTCGGGTCCCTGGCGAAGGTCTCCCCGTTCGTGAGCGTCCTGTTCCTCGTGCCCGCGCTCAACCTCGGCGGCATCCCGCCGTTCTCCGGCTTCCTCGGCAAGGTCGGCCTGCTGCGCGGCGGCGTCGAGCAGGCCACGCCCCTGGCCTACACGCTGGTGGGCGTGTCCCTGCTCGTGTCCCTGCTGACCCTGCTCGTGGTGGTGCGCGTGTGGACCCGCGCGTTCTGGCGCCGCGTCGAGGACGTGGAGCACCCGCCCGCCCAGCTCGTGGCCGCCTACGAGCGGGCCGTCGCCCGTGGCGAGCGCCCCCGCCCGCTCGAGCCGGGCCTCGTGCTGCCCACCACGGCGCTCGTGGGCCTGACGCTGGTGTTCACGGTGGCCGCCGGTCCGCTGTTCGCGCTGGCCGACGAGGCCGCCACGGACATGCTCGACCGCTCGCCCTACATCGCGGCGGTGCTCGACGACGCCGCGGCCGAGCGGGCCGCGGCCACCCTCAGCGTCGACCCGACGGAGGTGCACGATGCCCGGAAGTGACTCCGCCCGCCGCGGCGTGGTGCGCCCCGACCGGATCCGGGGCATCGTGGCCCAGTGGCCGCTGATCCTCGTGATGGTGGCCGTGTGGTGCGCCCTGTGGCAGGACTTCGCTCCGCACGTGGCCCTGACCGGCCTCGCCTTCGCGCTGCTGATCATCGGGCTCTTCCCGATGCCGAGCATCCCGTTCAGCGGCCGTCTGAACCCCTGGTGGTCCCTCGTGTTCACGGTGCGGTTCCTCGTCGACGTCGTGCGCGCCTCAGTCAACGTGGCCGGGACGGTGCTGCTGCGTGGCCGCCGCGCCCGCGGCTCGATCGTGGGCGTCCCGCTGCGCAGCCACGACGACCTCATCATCACGCTCGTCAGCCACGCCCTGGCCCTGGTGCCGGGCTCGATCGTGCTGGACGTGGACCGGGTCCGCTCCGTCCTGTACCTGCACGTGCTCGACGCGACCACGGACGAGGACGTGGCGGGCTTCCGCGCCAAGGCCCTCGACGTGGAGGCGGGCATCATCCGCGCCGTCGGCACGCGTGAGGACCTCGAGCTGGTCCGCCGCTTCCCGAGTTCGGCGCCCCCCGCCGCCCGCCCCCCGAAGGAGGAGGCCTGATGGACCCCATGGACCTGGCCACGTGGGCCGGCGGGGCGCTGCTCGTGGTCGGCGCCGTCGGTGCGCTCTACCGGATCGTGCGCGGCCCCTCGCTGCTGGACCGGGCGGTCGCCACGGACGTGCTGCTCGTGGTGTTCTCCGGGATGCTCGTCCTGGAGATGGCCGTGCACCGCCACACCCACCACGTGGTCCTCGTGGTGCTGGCCGCCACCGTCGGCTTCGTCGGCTCGGTGACGGTGGCGCGCTTCGCGGAGGACCGGCGCCCGGACCACTCGCTCGAGGACCAGGCGCGCGTGCCCGGCACCACGGACGTGCCGGGCGGGGAGGAGGGCCGATGACCGACACCGCCACGCTCCTGGACTGGCTGGCCGCGTTCCTGCTCGTCAGCGGTGCCTTCTTCTCCCTGGTGGCCGGCGTGGGCCTGTTCGTGCTCCCGGACCTGCTGGCCCGCATGCACGCCGCCGCCAAGCCGCAGGTCCTCGGCCTGCTGCTCATGCTCGCCGGGCTGGCGATCGAGTGGCGGTCGTGGGTGTGGCTGCCCGTGCTGTTGCTGGCGTGGGTCACCCAGATGGTCACGGCCCCGGTGGCCTCCCACCTGGTGGGCCGTACGGGCTACCGCACCAAGCACGCCCGCCGTGAGCTGCTGCACCGGGACGAGCTGGCCGCCGTCGTCCGTCGCGCCGAGCCCCCGGCGGACCCCGGGCCGCGCCGCGCCGGCGCCCGGCCGCGCGGGCGCCGCTGACACCACCCCGCACAGCACGACGGCCGCCGTCCGGATCCCTCCGGGCGGCGGCCGTCGTCGTGGTGGTGGCGGGGCGGCTCAGACCTCGTGGTCCACGCGGTGCGCGGTGGACTCGGACACCTTGCGGATCGCGGCGCCGGCGCCGCGCTGGCCGGCGACCTTCAGCAGCGCCGCGACGCCCGCGGAGATGAACGCGAAGGACAGGGCCTCGATGAGGGGCAGCGTCTCGTCGGCCGCGTCGTTCGGGGCGCTGTGGCCGGTGACGAGCCGCCAGCCGCCCGCCACCACGCGGGAGCCGACGATGCCGCCGACCAGCGTGATGCCGGCGGACAGGGCCTTCTGGGCGAGCGTGTTCATGGTGCGCCTTCCGTGGTCGGGGATCTCACGTGCGGTTGCGGCCGCGGCCGACGACGCCGGACGGGCCGGTCCCCAGCCTAGCCCGCGGTGGGCACCGGGTCGCCGCTGACGTGCCGGCCGGGGTCGCCGTCGGCGTCCAGATGGGCCTGCAGCATGCCGGTGAGCTCGTGGTCCACGGGGATCTCGACGCCGTCGACGGCGCGCACCGGCAGGACGCCGCGCACCGAGGAGACGAGCCAGACGCCCTCGGCGCCCTGGAGGTCCGCCGGGACGAGCGGGCCGTAGCCGAGCTCCCAGCCGTCCGCGTGGGCGGCCGCGAAGATCACGGCCTGCGACGTGCCGGCGAGGATGCCCTTCTGGCGCAGCGGGGTGAGGAGGCGGCGGACGCCGTCCTCCCCGGTGCGCACGATCAGCACCGTGGAGGTGGGGCCCTCGAGCAGGTAGCCGTCCGCGCTGGTGAAGACGACGTCGTCGGCGCCGTGCGCGCGGGCGTAGCGCAGGGCGGCCATGTTCACGGCGTAGGAGAGGGTCTTCGCGCCGGTGAGCAGCCACGGGGAGCGCTCGGGGGCCTGCGAGTCGATGCCGCGGTCCAGCAGCAGCACCCGCAGCCCCCGCTGCCGCTCCTCGTCCTGGATCGCCGGGGCCGGGCTCAGCAGCGCCCACGCGGTGGGCGTGGGCACCGCGCCGGGAGCCGCGTCCGGGCCGCGGGTGACGGTCAGGCGCACGGCGAGACGGTCCCCGGGCGCGACGTCGTTGGCCTCGGTGAACGCCCGCAGGCCGAGCGCGACGGCGGCCTCCCACGCCGCCGCCTCGGGGGCGGCCAGCTGCAGGGCGGCGGCGGACGCGGCCAGCCGGCCGAGGTGGGCTCCGAGCTTGCGCATGCGCAGGGTCCCGAGCCCGTCGGCGACGGCGAGCGCCGTCTCGAAGATGCCGTCGCCGCGCGTGACCCCCTGGTCCGTGACGCTCAGGTGCGGGACGGCCGGGTCCGCGAGCCGCGGGGCGGGGGCGCCGTCCGCGTCCGTCTCGAGCAGGACGAGGACGGGCGAGCCGGCGGCGGGGGAGAAGGCGGTGGGACGCATCCGCCCAGGATAGACGCCCGCCCCCGGCCGATCGGGGCCGGGGGCGGGCATCAGTCGGGGGCGGTCAGGCCCGGTGGGCGCCGCCGTCCGGGGCGGGGACGGAGGGCTGCGCCGGGGCGTGGGCGCGCTCGAGCTGGGCGCCCTCCACGTCCACGTCCGGCATGATCCGGTCGAGCCAGCGCGGCAGCCACCACGCCTTCTCGCCGAGCAGGTGCATCAGCGCCGGCATCAGGAGCAGGCGCACCACGAACGCGTCCAGCAGCACGCCGAAGGCCAGGCCGAAGCCCATCGGGCGGATCATCGCGTCGTGGGCGAAGATGAACCCGCCGAACACGGAGATCATGATGATCGCCGCGGCGATCACGACGGCCCGGCCCGAGCGCAGGCCGGTCAGCACGGCCTGGCGGGCGGGCAGGCCGTGGGCGTAGGCCTCGCGCATGCCGGAGGCGATGAACAGCTGGTAGTCCATGGCCAGGCCGAACAGCACGCCGATCATGATGGTCGGCAGGAAGCTGAGCACGGGGCCGGGGTTGTGGACCCCGAACACCGAGCCGAGCCAGCCCCACTGGTAGATGGCCACCACGCCGCCCATGGCGGCGAACATGGAGAGCACGAACCCGCCGGTGGCGATCAGCGGCACCAGGATCGAGCGGAACACCAGCACCATGATCAGCAGGGACAGGCCCACCACCACGCCCAGGTAGAGGGGCAGGGCGTCGGAGAGCTTCTCCGAGACGTCGATGAACCCGCTGGTCATGCCGGCCACGCCGAGGTTGGAGGCCTCGCCGGCCGGCTCGGTGGCGCGCAGGTCGCGCACCAGCTCCTCGGTGGAGACGGCGTTCGGGCCCTCCTCGGGCAGCACCTGGAACATGGTGACGGTGCGGTCCTCGTTGAAGCCCGCGGGCACCACGGCGTGCGCGTGCTCGAGGCCGGCGAGCTGCTCGCCGACGTCGAGCTGGGCGTCCGTGGCGCGCCCCTCGTCCAGGCCGGCGGGCAGGTCCACGGTCACCACGAGCGGGCCGTTGTAGCCCTCGCCGAACTTCTCGGCGGTGAGCTCGTACGCAACCTGCGAGTCGGAGCCCTCCGGCTCGGACCCGCCGTCCGGCAGGCCCAGGCGCATCGAGCCGACCGGCAGGGCCACGAGCACCAGCAGGGCGACGGCCGCCAGGGCCGAGGCGATCGCGGCCGGGGTGGACATGGTCGAGCGGCGCCCGGCGCGGCGCACGGCGGCGGAGCCCTCGGCGACGGAGGCGGGACCCTCGTCGGCGAGGCGGGCCCGCTCCTTCTTCGAGAGGATCCGCATCCCGGCCAGGGAGAGCAGGGCCGGGGTCAGGGTGACGGCCACCAGCACGGCCACGGCCACGCAGACCGCGCCCACGGTGCCCATCAGGCCCAGGAACGGGATGCCGGTGACGTTCAGGCCCACGAGGGCGACGATCACGGTGATGCCGGCAAACACCACGGCGTTGCCGGAGGTGCCGTTGGCCAGCGCGATCGACTCGTGCAGGCCCGTGCCGCGACGCAGCTCCTGGCGGTGCCGGTTGACGATGAACAGCGCGTAGTCGATGCCCACGGCCAGGCCCAGCATCACCCCGAGCACCGGGGTCACGGAGATCATCTCCACGGCGGAGGAGAACGCGAGCGCCCCGGCGGCGCCCACGCCCACCAGCGCGTTGACCAGCGGCAGACCCGCGCCCACGAGGGTGCCGAGCATGACCACCAGCACGATCGCGGCGACCACGAGGCCCACGACCTCGCCCGGGCCGAGCAGGGAGGGCGCGGTGGCGTTGAGCTCCTGGGAGGGATGCACGGCGACGCCGTCGATGTCCGCGCCGGTGAGGGCGCCGGTGACCGCCTCCTTGTCCTCGGCGGTGACGTCCAGGGTCGGCGTGGTGAAGGTGACGATCCCGACGGCGGTGCTGCCGTCCTCGGACACGGTGCGGAAGTCCTCCGCGAGGGCCAGGGTGCGCTCGCCGCGCTCGGCCTCGACGCGGCCGTCGTCCAGCTCGGCGCGGCCGTCGGCGAGGTCGGCCTCGGCCTGGTCCAGGCGCTCCGCGCCGGCGGCCAGCTGGGCCCGGCCGTCCTCGAGCTCGGCGACGCCGCGCTCGTACTCGGCCCGGCCCTCGTCGATCTTCTGCTGCTGCGCGTCGAGCTCGGCCTCGGCCGCGTCCAGGGCCTGCTGCCGTCCCGCGGCCACCTGCTCGCGGCCGGCCTCGAGCTCGGCCTCGGACTCCTGCAGCTGCTGCCGGCCGGCGGCGAGTCGGGCGGCGCCGTCGTCGGCCTCCGCCTGGGCGGCCGCGAGCTGTTCGGCGCCCGCGTCGGCCTCGGCCTGGGCGGCCTCCAGCTGCGCGCGGGCGGCGTCGGCCTGGTCCTGACCGGCCGCCAGCTGTGCCTCGCCGGCGGCGAGCTGCGCCTCCTGGTCGGCGAACTGCGCGGCGACCTGCTCCGCCGGGATGCCGGCGGCCTCGGCCTCGGCCAGCGCGGCGTCCCGGGCCTGCTCGAGCTCGGCGCGGCCCGCGGCCAGCTGCTCGGCCTGGGCGTCGAGCTCGGCCTGCCCGGCCTCGAGCTCGGTCCACCGGTCGCCGAGCTCGGCCTGCCCGGCCTCGAGCTCCTGCCGCTGTGCGTCGATCTCGGCCTGGCCGGCCTCGAGACGCTCCGCCTGCTCCTCGAGCTCGGCGCGGCCGGCGTCGAGCTGCTCCTGGCCGTCGGCCACCTTCTGCTCGGCCTCCCGGAGCGGGGCCAGGGCGTCGGCCGGCAGGGCCTCCAGGCCACGCTCCTCGAGGTCGGCGCGCGCGGCGTCGAGCGCGGCCTGCCCCTCGTCCAGCTGGGCGGCGGCCTCGGCGAGGCGCTGCTCGCCCGCGTCGGCCTCGGCCGTGCGCCGCTCGAGCTCGGCCCGGCCGTCCTCGATCTCCTGGCGTCCGTCCGCGAGGCGCTGCTCGCCGTCGGCCAGCTCGGCGCGGCCCTCGTCGAGCCGGGTGCGGGCGTCGTCCCGCTGGGCCTGGGCCTCGAACGGGTCCACGACGCCCTCCACGGCCGGCTGCTCGGCGACGTCGTCCAGCAGGGCGGTGATCTGCTCGCGCTGGGCGTCGGTCAGGGGGGAGCCGTCCTCGGTGGTGAACACGACCTGGCCCCTACCGCGGGAGGCCTCCGGGAACTCCTCCTTGAGGCGGTCCGTGACCTGGGCGGTGGGCGTGCCGGGGATGGTGACGGTGGAGGAGAGCGTGCCGCCGAAGGCGAGGAACCCGCCGACGGCGAGGGCCAGGGCGAGCACCCAGGCGAGGATCACGAGGAGGGGGCGGCGGGCGGCGCCGAGGCCGAGACGGTAGAGCAGTGTCGCCATGGGAAGGGGAGGTCTCCTTGCGCTGGGGTGGGACGCGGCCGGACGCGGCACGCCGCCTCCGATGCTACACCTAAGCGGAGCGTACCGCTCCGGTCCCGGCGCCCGGCCGGCCCGCACGCAGACCCCCGACGCCCCGACCCCGGGCGGCGCCCCCGTCAGGCGGAGGGCAGGCGCAGGACCAGGTCCGCCGCGGCGCGCGGGGCGTGCCGGGCCAGGTAGTCCTCCTCCTGTGCGGCCCAGCGGTCCCAGTGCGGGGCGAAGGTCTCACCGTCCCGGGCCAGCGCCCGCGTGCGCCGCGCGGGGGTCTCGAGCTCGAGCCACACCGCCAGGTCGAGCAGCGGTCGGGCGGCGGTGCTGAGCGCACCCACGCCCTCGCACACCACGACGTCGGCCGGCGCGGTCCGCCGCGGCGGACCGGGGGCGGCGCGGTGCCAGTCCCACGTGGTCCAGGTCGCCGTGCCCCGCTCCCGCAGCGCGCGCACGACGGCCGGGTAGGGGCCGTCGTCGCCCACCGCGGCGGCCAGCCCGTCCCAGCCCTGGTACATGGACTCGATCTCGATCACCTCGACGCGCGCGAACGGCGCGATCCGGGCCGCGAGCGCGGCGGCGAGGACGGTCTTGCCCGACCCCGAGCGGCCGTCCAGGCCGATGAGCGCCGGTCGGGTCACGGGTCCTCCGGGGTGGGGTCCGTCAGCGCGGCGGTGGCCGCCTCGAGCACCCGCACCGCGGCCCGCAGCTCCGCGACGGAGAACCCCTCGAGGGCGGCGCTCAGCCGCTGGGACATCGGTTGGAACGCGCGCTGCCCGTCGCGGCGGGCCGTGTCCGTGTGCTCCACCAGCACGCGCCGCCGGTCGCCCTCGTCCCGGCGGCGGCGGACGTGGCCCGCGGCGGCCAGGCGGTCCACGAGGGCGGTGGCCGAGGCCCGGGTGAGGTGCAGGTGGGCGCCGAGGTCCGAGGCGGTGACGGGCTCACCGGCCGCCGCGCGGGCCATCAGGTACGCGAGGGCTCTGAGGTCCGTGCGATGCAGGCCGACGCCGCGGCCGGCCTCGTCGACGGCGTGCTCCGCGCTCTCGCTGAAGACGCGCAGCGCGTGGACCACGGCGAGATGCTCCGCGGGGGCGGAGGGGGGCTGCGTGGTCATGGCCGGGAGTCTAGCCAGCCCCCATGGTTGTTTGATCATCGAACCATCCCCTACGCTCGGGGGCATGCCCACCCCGCCCGACCTCTCCGCCTTCCGCACCCCCGCCGCCACGGGGCGTCCCCCTCGGGGGCTGCGGCTGGGCCTGGCCGCGGCGCTCACCGTGGTCTGGCTCGCCGTGCTCGGCCTGGGCGGCCCCGTGTTCGGCAAGATCGGCGACGTCTCCTCGAATGACCAGGCCACCTTCCTGCCGGCGTCGGCCGAGTCCACCCGCGCGGGGCAGGAGGCGGCGGCGTTCCAGGACGGCGAGGCCGTGCCCGCCGTCGTCATGGGCCCGGCGAGCACAGCGGACCCCGCGGCCGCCTTCCCCGCGCTCGCGGACCTCGCGGGCCGGCTGGGTGAGGTGCCGGGCGTGACCGACGTCGCCGGCCCGATCCCCTCCGACGACGGCGCGGCGGTGCAGTTCCTGGCCTTCGTCGACTCCTCGGCCGGGGCCGAGCGGCCCGTGGCCGACGTGGTGGCCGACCTGCGGGAGGTCGTGGCGGACCCGGCGGCCGCCGACCCCGCCCTCGCCGGGACCGTGGCCGCGGACACCGAGTGGCACGTGGGCGGTCCGGCGGGCCTGGTCGCGGAGCTGGGCGGCGCGTTCGCGGGCATCGACGGGCTGCTGCTGCTCGTGGCGCTCGCGGTGGTGTTCGTGATCCTCGTGGCGGTCTATCGCTCCGTCCTGCTGCCGATCTTCGTGCTCCTGACGGCCGTGGCCGCGCTCTGCGGCGCGATCGTGGCCGTCTACGGGATGGCCCTGGCGGGCTGGATCCAGCTCAACGGCCAGGCCCAGGGCATCCTCTCGATCCTCGTGATCGGCGCGGCCACGGACTACTGCCTCCTGCTCGTGGCCCGGCACCGCGAGGAGCTGCTGGTCCGGGCGGACGTCGGGGAGGCGCTGCGGGCCGCCGTGCGCGGGTCCTTCGGCGCGATCACCGCGTCCGCCTCGACCGTGGCCCTCGCCCTGCTGATCCTGATGGCCTCGGACCTGAACTCGACGCGCTCCCTCGGCCCCGTGGCCGCCACGGGTGTGGCGTTCGCGTGGCTCGCCGCCCTGACCCTGCTGCCGGCGCTGCTGCGGCTGACCGGGCGTGCCGCCTTCTGGCCCACGATCCCGTCCCCCGAGCGCGCGCGCCGTCGCGCGGAGCGCCGCGCCGCCCGGGGCCGGGCCTTCACCCCGCCGCGCGACGGCGTGGGCCGGCCCGTCGCCGGCCTCGAGGAGGACCACGGGGTGTGGACGCGGGTGGGTGCCGTCGTCGCGCGCCGGCCCCGTCTCGTCTGGGTCGCCACGACGGTCGTGCTCCTCGCCCTCTGCGGCGGTCTGCTGCAGCTGCGCGCGGACGGCGTCGCCCAGGAGGACGTGCTGCTCGGCGACTCCGACGCCCGGCAGGCCCAGGCCCTGCTGAGCGAGCACTTCGACGCCGGCGCGGGCGCCCCCGCCCAGATCCTCGCCCCGGCCGAGGACGCGGAGGCGGTGCTCGCCGCCGTCGCGGAGGACCCCGGCGTGGCCGAGGCGGAGGTCACCGCGGACGCCCCCGGGACCGCCGCGGTCCCGCCCCCGAGCGCGCTCGAGGCGGAGGGCGGGACGGGCGCCGCGTCCGCGCCGGAGCCGCAGCCTCGCGTGGTGGACGGCCGCGTGCTGGTCTCGGCCACCCTGGCGGACCCGGGCGAGTCCCTCGCCGCGCAGCAGACCGTGGCCCGCCTGCGCGACCGGCTCGCGGATCTCCCCACCTCGGGCGAGATCCTCGTGGGCGGCCCGCCGGCCCAGGCGTTGGACACGAACGTCACCACGCAGCGCGACCTGCGGGTCGTCATCCCGCTGATCCTCGCGATGCTGCTGGTCGTCCTCGCGGTGCTGCTGCGCTCGCTCCTGGCGCCCGTGCTGCTCGTGGCGGCCACCGTGGTCAGCTTCGGTGCGGCCCTGGGCGTCTCGGCCCTCGTGTTCCGGCACGTGTTCGGCTTCGAGGACGCCGACCCCACCGTGCCGCTGTACGGCTTCGTCTTCCTCGTGGCCCTCGGGATCGACTACACGATCTTCCTGATGACCCGGGCGCGGGAGGAGACGCCGCGGCACGGCACGCGGGCGGGCGTGCTGCGCGCCCTCACCGTCACGGGCGGGGTCATCACCTCGGCCGGCGTCGTGCTGGCGGCCACCTTCGCCGCGCTCGCGGTGATCCCGCTGATGTTCATGGTGCAGTTGGCATTCATCGTCGCGTTCGGCGTGCTGTTGGACACACTGGTGGTGCGCACGCTGCTGATCCCCGCGCTCGTCCGGGACATCGGCCCGCGCGTCTGGTGGCCGGCGCGGGCCGCCTGACCTGGTCGGTCCCGGACCCTTCCCGACGACGGCCCGCACCTCCTCCGCCGAGGTGCGGGCCGTCGTCGTCCCGACACGGCGGGCGTGGGGCGTCGGTCAGTCGCCGAGGGTGAAGTCCACCATCAGCAGGTGGGACAGCGCCACGGAGTGACCGGAGTGGGAGTGGAAGGGCTTGCCCAGCGCGCGCAGGGCCTCCACTGTGCGGTCTGTGCGCGCCATGGCACGGCCCATGATGAAGCGACGCACCTCCGGGCGGGCGGCGGCCCGGTCGATGTCCTGCAGCCAGCGCTGGAAGCCGGCGGACAGGGGATCGTCCGGGTCGGCTGTCTCGACCGTGTCGTCGCCGTAGGCCGTGCCGGCGGCGAGCCGGTCCGAGGCGGGCAGGACGAGCAGGCTCTCGAGCTCCTGCGCGGTGGGTGCCTTGCGGGCGTTGTCGTAGTCCACGTCCTTGAGCCCGGGGGCGAGGGACTCCATGACGTCGAAGTAGAAGCGGCGGCGCACGTCCTGGGGGAGGGAGGTGAGGGCCCGGATCGCGTACTTCGAGTTGAGCGGCATGAACAGCGGGCGGGCCTTCGGGATGTGGCCGAAGTGGAAGCGGTTCCGGAACTCGAGGTAGTGTTGGATGCTCGGCACGACGCCCGGGGCGGTCTGCTTCAGTTGCTCCTGCGTGGTGGCCATCTCCTCCTGCCAGAGGGCGAAGTCGGCGGCGGGCATCTTCTCCTTGAACGGCTCCAGCAGGCGCAGCGGCTCGGCATGCCGGTAGTACTGCTTGATGGTGCCGCCACCGCCGCCGTGTGCATGCACCTCGAACGGGTTCTGGAACGTCGACGACATGTAGACCGGGGTGTACACGCCGAGGCTGTTCTCCCGCCAGTGGCGGTAGGCGCGGGACCCGGACACCAGGGTGCGGGTGGGCGGCTTGGGGCCGTTCACCGTCAGGCCGTGGGCCTCGGCGATCCCCTTTGCGACGGCCAGATCCTCCTTCTGGTTGACGCCCGAGTGCAGCCAGAACCGGTCCGAGTCCGTGCGGAACAGGCCGGACTCGAGGAGGAACGCGAACACCGTGCGGGAGTCCACGCCGCCGCTGAGGTCCGCGGTGAAGGTGACCCGCGGGTCCGCGAGCAGGGCGCGGGTGCGCCCGCGCCAGACGTCGAGGTACTCCTGGAGCGCCGCCTCGTACTCGAGCGGCTGGAGCTCGGGGGCGCGCTCGAGGGAGAGGACGCTGCCGCGGATCACCACGACGGTGCCGACCGGCAGGAGTCGGATCTCGTCGAACGGGGTCTGGAAGATGGACAGCTGCATGGTCAGCGTCTGGCGGAGGGCGAACGGACGGAGCCTGCCGAGCCGGGGCGTGAGCGTCATGCCCTCGGTGCGCAGGTGCTCCACCAGCCCGCTGTAGGAGGAGCCGAGCGCCCAATCGTCGCCGCTGCGGTAAAGGAAGAGACGGCCCAGACCGCTGGCGTCCGTGCCCACCTCGAAACGGCGGCCGAAGAGCCTGCCCGCCCGGCGTGCGACCACGTAGCAGCCGTCCTCGCCGGGGCCGACGGTGCGGCCGGTGCGCGCGCGATACGCAGTCATGCCCGCGGGCCCGTGCACGTAGTCCGTGCCGACTGTCAAGGGCCATTGAGTTCTGCCCATAGGCGGCCAGTGTTTCTTCCCGCT
>NZ_JALJRI010000083.1:0-12806 GCF_024519795.1 Micrococcus sp. Mcc89
AGCGGGAAGAAACACTGGCCGCCTATGGGCAGAACTCAATGGCCCTTGACACGTGGGCTCGTCATCTTCAACCCAGGGCGATGCCATCAGTTCCGTCCTTCCCTCGTGTACCGGCGTGCTGGCCCGCCCAACAGCCGCTCGAGCCGGGCGAACAGCTCCTCAACGGCCTCGCGCCCGCCTGCCCCGGTCGAGCGCATGTAGCGATGTGCGGCGTCCTCGCATGTACCGCACAGCCACACCCCGATTCCGCCGGCGGCACGGCACTCGGCGCGGTCCAGGTGCCGTCCATCGGTGCAGTGCCACCTCGTGGAGACGGTCCGCTGGCAGACATGGCACCGTTCACCCCCGTCGTCGCTCATGCCTGCCTCTGCCGGACCATCCTGGCCACGATCACGATCGTCGCGCGCCTGCGGTCCCATCCAAAGAACTCCTTCTTGCCGTCCATGATCTGATGCAGCCGCTGGTGATGGTCCCGGCACAACGGCATCAGGTCGTTGTGCGCTTCGCGGGCCTGCCACCGGCCCTCCTCGTCCTGGCCCACGCCCTTGTACGAGACGTGGTGCAGGTCCAGGGTCCCGGCCTGGGTCAGCGTGATCCCGCAGACCTGGCAGGCCGGCTCGTGGCCGGCCTGCCGGCAGTCTGCGAACCACCGCACCCGCCTGTACCCCCATGCCTGGGACCGCAGGTACCGCTTGTACTCGGCCGAGCCGGTGCGGTGCAGCCCGAACCTGCCCATGCCCTCACCGCACCGGGATTGCCGGGGCCGTCTCTGGCACCGGGTCCAACGCCGCCACGGAGTCCTCGGCCCGGTCCGCGTCGGTCGGTGTGGACGGGGCCGGGTCCTTGGACTCCAGCTCGGCCAGTAGCGCCTTCGAGTACCGGCCCGCGGCTTCCTTGATCTGCTTGCCGTCCTTGCGGTCCCACCAGCGGGTCATCTGCATCAGGATCGGCCGGCCGTTGCGATTCAGCAGGATCCCCCACCCGAACGGCAGCCGACGCAGCTCCGCGACCGAGACGACCTCGGTGTCGTGGATCTGTTCGGAGACCGAGGTGTGGTCCTTGCCGCGAGACTTCGAGGTCCGCATGATCTTGCGCTGACCGGCGAGCTTGGCGAACTGTTCCAGGTCGGCCACGTTCGAGGCGCCCCCGAGCTGGACCTTCACCGTGGCCGCGTCGAACAGCGCCTGGGCCTGCTGCTCGCCCCACTCGTTGCGGGCCTGCGCCATCGACTGGAACACCGCGAACGGGGAGATGCCCACGCCGCCGCCGTCCGCCATGAGCTGGGTCAGCCCAGGCCAGGCACCGGAGATGTTCGCAATCTCATCGAGCACCAGGGACAGCGGAGGGTCCAGCCGGTTCCCGGGCGACTTCGCCGCCAGCTCGCGGGCACGCTCGGTGATAGCGTCCATCATCGCGATCAGGAACGGACCCGCCGACGATCCGCCGGTCTTGGTGCCCACGATGTAGAGCGTCCCGCACTCGGTGAGGAACTTGTCGATGTCCAGGGTCTCCTCGAACCGGTTGGGTCGCAGCACGTCGCGGACCTCGGGCACCGACAGCCCCTTGACCGCACCCTCCACGCCGAACCACTTGGACTGGAGCAGCTTCGGGTCGCCCTCGATGATGCCCTTGAGCACCAGGTTCCAGTTCAGCGCGGCCTTGGGATGCTCGGTGAGGATCTTCACGGCCTCCTTGGCCTCGGCCGGGTTGTTGCCCCACCGCATCAGATCATCCACGGTGCGCTCACCCAGCGCCGCGGCGTGCAGCAGGCACTCCATGATCGTGATCGCCGGGGCCTGCCACTCCGCGTTCGAGCTGGACGATCCGAGGCCGGAGGCACCGATCAGCGACGCCGCCCTCTGATTCGCCACACGCGGCTCTTCACAGCCCGTGATCGGGGACCACTTCAGCGTGGAGGGCTGACCGGTCAGTCCCTGCGGGTCGAACAGGGCCACCGGCCCCTTCTTCTTGCGCAGCTCGGCCGTGGCCCCCAGGTTGTCCGCACGAGAGCTGGTCGTGATGACCGGGCCGGGCGCGTCGAGAATCGCACCGATCAGCAGGTGCACGCCCTTGCCCGAGCGCGGCGGGCCGATCAGCACCACCGACTCCTCGTAGGACGCGAACACGTCCACGCCCTCGGCCTTGCCCAGGCGCATGGCCCCGTCCGTGATGGCCGGCCTCTTGATCGAGGGCCGGACCTTCTTCACCCGGGACAGCACCGACTTGCGGCCCACCGTCTTGGTGATCTCCGCAGACCGGGCCAGGCCCTCGCGCTCGCGCAGCTCCTTGATGAACTTCTTGTCCGACTGCTGGTACCGGCTCCACGCCGTCACCGCCACGCCGATCAGCACGAGGGCCAGCATCCCCAGACCGATCAGCCAGCCGATGACCCCGCCGGTGGTCGCCGTGCACCCCTGGACGGTGGCCCCGAACGCCGCCGGGTCGTGCTCGCCCACGAGGAAGCCCAGCGGCGCGAACAGCGAGTCCGGCTTCGTCGGTGCCCCACAGTGGATACGCCCGGCCAGGAACCCGGCCAGCAAGTACGCCCCGTAGAGCAGCACCGCCGGCCCCATGAGCCAGATCAGTGCCGTCTCGGCCGGGCTGTCCCCTTCCAGGACCGAGTTGTTGCCACGTTCACGTCGCATCAGGCCACCGCCTCCTTCGCCTTGTCCATGCGCTCGTCCGTGTCGAACAGCGGCAGCTCGGCCCGCGTGAGCACGTTCTGCACCTCGAACGAGGAATCCCCCAGCCGCCACAGGCCCGTGCCCTTGGGCAGGGACCGCACCAGGGACCGCTCCCGGTCGGACAGTTCCATCTCCGACGTCGTGATCTTCAGCGCGGACCGGTCCTGCCGGTAGATCACCTTCACGTCCGCGTCGGCCAGCAGGGACCGGGCCATCGCGGCCATCTTCGAGCTCTGATCACCAGCCATGTCCAGGTCAGCGATCTTGTGCAGCACGAGCACGTTGAAGATGCCGTACGCGCGGCTGAGCTTCCACTGCTCGACCATGCGCCGCAGGTCGGCCTCGGAGCTGATGTTGTCCCAGCCCTCCTCGTAGACCACGATCCGCTGCCCGCCGTCGCGCGTGGTGACCATCGCTTCGGTCCACGCGCCCGCGCACGCGTTGACCACGCGCACCGCCTCCGGGGAGGCACCCAGCAACGCGGAGGTGTCGATGCTCGTCGCGCACGCCTGCTCATCCAGGACCACCGTGGTCTCCCCGTCGAACATGCCGGCCAGGTCACCGGAGGACACGCGACCCAACGTCATCATCGTCACCGACGCGGCCTCCGCCTTCATCGCGTCCGCGTCCGCGCGGGCCGCATCCAGCGCCCGGATCACGTCCGGGATGATCGGCGGACGTCCCTCGGCGTCCGCGACCGCCACGGCCGCGTCCAGGCCCGCCGAGAGCACGTGGTGCTCGGGCGAGGTCATCTCCCGGTCGGTGAGGATCTTCACCAGGGCCACCAAGATGGACATGCGCCGGGTCCGCACCATCGAGGCCCACGCCCGATCCGTCATCGGCTCACCCTGCACGTCAGTCGATGGCCGGGTGCCCGGGTCCAGCGGGTTCAAGCGCGTGTCCAGGCCAGGACCGACCTGGATCACCGATCCACCCAGGCCCTTGACCACACGGGTCCACTCGCCCTTCTTGTCCGAGGCCACCGAGAGCTTGCGCCCGGCCAGCACCTGCCGCACCGCCAGCGACTTGGCCAGCGACGACTTCCCGGTGCCGACCTGACCGAACAGCATCATCGACATGCCCGAGATGATCCCGGCCTCATAGAGCGCCCACGGGTCGAAGCAGAACGCGCCGCCACCGTGCATGTCCTTGCCGATCATCAGCCCACGCGCACCCAGACCGGGGCCGGCCACGAACGGATACGCCGTCGAGGCCGTGTGCGTCGTCGTGCGAACCGGCCGCGGAGCCAGCGTGCGCAGCCCCCGCAGCTGCCGTGCCCCGCGCGGTCCGGCCTTGCCCCACTGCGGCTGAGGGAACCGCACCTCCTTAGCCTGCGCAGCCATCGCCTTCCGCAGCGCCAGCTGACCTCGCTCCAGCTCCCGGGCCGCACGCTTGGCCTCTCGGGCCTCGTCCTTGCCCGGCTCGATGATCTGGAACAGATCGACCTTCGGTTCATCACGCATCAGAGCTTCATCCTCCCGAACGGCAGGGCACCGGCCACGAACGCCGCGTCCTGCTCCATCCACACCGGGCGCAGCTCGCACCCGGCCGTGATCCCGGAGGCCACGACCTCCGCCGCCGCGGACTCCAGCTCGGACCGCGAGGCCCCGGTCACCGTGACCAGCACGACGACCTCCACGCCCGTGTGCCGACGCCGCAACTCGGCCTCCTCACGCTCCACGTCCTCCAGGGACTGGTCATGTTCCAACGAACCGATGCGACCGAGCTTGCTCATCAGCCGCGAGTTCGTGTGCCAGTCCGTCTTGCGCCGCTGCACGGACCGCACCGCAGCCCCACGCTCCACCGGCGCCAGGAACACCGAGACCGTGTGCCGGAAGTCCCCGGCGAACACCAGCTCGTCCAGGAACCCCAGCCGGGCCAGGTTCTGCGGCAGCTCGGAGACCTTGTAGGTGCGGTGGCAGCTCCCGTCCGTGACCATGTGGCCCGCATGGACCTCCACAGCCATCGGCCCCGCGCTCGAGGGCGCGGTGCCCGCCGTCTTCCCGTCCGCCTTCATGGTCGAGACCATCACCGAGGAGTCCGGGTCGAACGCCGACCGCGAGAGGCCGGCCAGCGTGCGCGGGGAGTGCCAGGCGGTCACCTGGGTCCCCGAGCGCGGCAGCGTGCTCTCCACCGTCGTCATCAGCTTGAGCATGTGCTCCATGAGCGCCGGGGTGCCCCCGCCGAGCGCCTTGACCTGCGAGGTGATCTTCGAGGGGGAGACCACCAGCGTCAGCCACTGCTCGTGCACCGGCATCGACTGGGCCTCCTTCATCAGCTCACGGAACGCCTGGTCCAGGAACGGGTCGATGCTTGCCCCTGACCGGCCTGCGCCCTCCTGCTTGGACTCGTAGAAGTCCTCCACGGCCGCACCGGAGATGAGCGTCGTCTGATCCGAAGCCTGAATCCGCACCACACCCGGCAGACGCGACAGCGCCGCCAGCGACGATCCCCACGACAGGGACCGTTCCTCCTGAGCGTCGAAGGACTCCAGATCAAAGCCCCGCGTCGTCATGACCTTCGCGCAGACCACCGCTTCCCGGGCGCGTGGGTCCCAGACGAACCCGGCCCCGTTGGGCATCGCGTAGACCATCAGCTCTCCCGCCACACCCGGCAGCCGGAACCGTGCCGGCTCACCCGGCTTGATCCGCCCCTTCGCATCACGCTGGGCCTGCGACCCTGCCTCGCTCACGGGTGCCTGCGGCTCGCCGTCCACCAGCTCCAGCACGTGTGCCGGGGCCATCCCCTGGCGGTACTCGAGCTGATCCGTGGCCCCCCGCCGCAGGTACTGCGCCGCCACCCACACCCAGCCAGGCAGGGACCGGCCACGGAACCGAGTCGCACCGAACGCGCCGATCACGGCCATCAGCCCGATACCCACGAACATGGCCGGCCCGCCACGCAGGATGAACGCCATGCCGATCAGCACGCCGGCCAGAACCACGATCACCTGCTCCAGGGTCAGCCCCAGGATCAGTCCCTGAGTCCGTTCCTGGGGGAACCGGACGTCGTCGTACTCCGAGTCCATCGACTCCGAAATCATCGTTGCCATCAGCGGCCTCCTCGCATCACCATCGCCCCGGCACGCTGGCGCATCCGGCCAGCCCGCGCCGAAACGCCCCGCATCGAATTCATTGCTCCACGCCCGGCCCGGCTCGCGGCCATCACGCCCGCCTGTTCAGCCTGCCCGGCACCGCCGGCCAGCCACGCGGTGATCGCAAGCATGAAGATCGGCATGGCCGCGGCCACGAACACCAGCACCATGCCAGCCACGGTCTGCACCCAGTCCGTGGACAACGCCGCCATCGCCACGCCCAGCCGCACGACGGCGGCTGCGAGCGGCCCGGCCATGATCAGCCCCAGCATCATCGACAGCCACCGCCCCGCCAGCGCCTTGGCCGGCTCAAGGGCCAACGAGAAGATCGCCGGGGCCGCGAACGAGGCCAAGATCAGAATCAGCACCAGACGGAAGATCATCATCGCCATCAGCACGAAGCAGGCGAAGAAGATCACCAACGCGATGATCCACGCGACCACGATCATCCCGTTCTCCGAGTTCTCGCTGGCCATCTCCCACTGCGCGAAGTTCTCGTCCAGCAAGATCTTGTCGTTGGCCGCGTCGTAGGTCAGACCGAACAGTCCCAGCACGCCGGCCACCGCCTCGTCCTCGCCATCGGTGCCACCGGAACCGACCTGCAAGATCCACAAGGTCAGTTGCTGGGTCGCCCCCATCGCCATCCACACCAGCCCGACCACCACGTAGGTCGCCGGGATGCTGAACACCGCCGCCAGGAACGCGCGCAGCATGCCGGCCGTGGACCCGCGCACCGCCGAGAGCGCGACCTGGACGGCCACGAAGATCACCAGCAGCGGGATCATCGCCAGCACGATGACGTTCAGCATTCCCGGGTGGTCGATCACCGTGCTCTCGCCGCCGGCCACCGTTGTGGTGACCTGACCGCCGACGACCGTGACCCACCACTCCGGGGTCAGCGCACCCACGGAGAAAGCCTGCTCGATCAGCCCGGCAGCGGCCTTCGCCAGCCCCAGGATCGAACCTCGCACGAATTCCTCGAAGTCCTTCTCCCACATCGTTCTCTCCCTCCGTGAGTGCGCTCAGGACCTCAGAACAACGGCAGGCCCGCGCCCCAACCGATCAGGCCCGCGGCACCGGCGATCAGGGCCGCAGCCAGGACGCCCCAGACCACGAAGCCGATACCCACGTCCTGCGCGCGGCCGCTCGAGGCGAGCTTGCCGAAGATCCAGACCAGCACGCCGATGCCGACGGCGACGATCAGGAGGACCAGGAAGGTTCCCAACGCCAGGCCCGTGACGTTCTGGATGGTGGGCATCCAGGGCGCGTTGAAGGTTGGTGCGATGTTCGGGACACCGGCAGCCACCGTGGTGGCCGCGTGAATCAGATTGCTCATCAGAGGTCCTCCCGTAGGGATGTGATGTGACGACGGCCCGGATGTCTTCCGGCCCGCGCGGGCACCTCCTGCCCGCTGCCAGATGTACGGCGGACCGCACCGCCACGCATGTCACCTGGCCCGTACACGAGAAAGCCCCCACCCGCTGCATCCGCAGCAGGTGGGGGCAACTCGCAGATCAGATCAAGAGCAGTTCTGACCCCGCGTCAGCGTCAGGGTCCGCCCGGACTGAGCACCGTTGGTCAGCGACTGACGCGCCACGTGCACCTCGACCGGCGAGCACTCGGCCGTGGCCTCGTTCTGCGCCGAGCAGTCCGGCTCACCCGACCCGTTCACCTCGCCCGTGGCATACCACTTCACCGATGTGACGACCGTGTACGAGGATTCCGTGCCCGTAGGCTCCTTGCCCCACTCGTACCCGTCCAACGCGGGCTGTCCACCGAGCAACGCACTGATCACACGCTCACGCTCTGCCCGATCCGGCGACGGCTCCTCCTTGTCGAAGTCCCGCACCGCCTGCCGGTTGCAGGTCTGCTTCGGGGCGTTCTTCTCGATCGCGACCGACTGCGGCCTGGCCCCGGCGGGCATCAGCTCGCTCGTACCCAGCCCAGCCCCCCAGCTCGCGCCGGCCGTGCCAGCGCCCAGCACCGTCGCCCCCACCGCCGCCAACCCGACCATCGTCCACCCCTTCCGCATCCCGCCAGGCGAAAACCAGGCCCTGCCCCACACCGCCAGCACCACGCCAGCACCGACCGCCAGGATCAGCACGACCAGCGCCGTCCCGACCACCCATCCACTGATCTGTGACCACCCCGACAGCCCGTCCGGGTTGATTCCGTTCAACATGTCCGACTCCTCGTCGCTTGTCTGGCCCGTCTTGCTTCGTTGCCGTGTCTCGTCCTGGGTTCGCGGTCGCCGCCGCGAAGGTCTGTCAGCCCGCCATCGCCTGCACCACCACCAGCACCCACACCATGAGCACCGCCAGCGCCGCGGCCGCGATCACCCACCGACCCCGGGTCGAGTCCCACCTGTCCGGTACCCGCTCCTGCCACGACGTCGGCAGCGGCGCGTCCACGGACTCCGCCACCCACCGACGCCCGGCCTCGCCCGTGCGCCGGCGCAGCCGCCGCACGGACGCGAACAGCCCCCGGTCCCGCTCTACGTAGACCACGCGCGGCTCCTGACCCTCCGGCACGTCATGGCTCTGCTCGAACTCCGTCTGTTCGCTCACTTGTCTGCCCTCTCGTTTCGGATCACCGTTGCCGCCACCCTCAGCAGGTGCCGCGTCTCGGCCAGGTACTGCCGACTCGTGGAGTGGCTGAACCCGGTGGCCTGCATGACGTCCTCGACCGTGACCGCTTCCATCCGGCCCCCCGCCTGCGCGCAGGCCAGCGCGACCTGCCGCGCCCAGTCCCCCGCGTCCCCGTCGTCGGGAAGGCAGCCGATCAGCACGCGCATCGTCACCGCCTGCCCCGAGCGGGCCACCTCCTGCGCCGCCCGGACCACCCGGGCACAGCGCACCAGCTCACGCCGGGCCTGACGCAGTGCGGTCACCGAGACGCCCATCGCCTCCGATGCCGCCACGACGTCATCCCCGAACGCCAGCACCACGGCCAGGGCACGGGCCGTCATATCCGAGGACTCCATGACCGACTCGACCACCCGCATCACCTCCGCGACTTCCCGGTGTGCAGCCAGCGCTTCAACCACGGCCTCGGCCGGGTCCTCCATGACCATCGACATCGCGGTCTTCTCCCGCGCTACCGCGGAAGCCTCCAGCGCCTCCTGGCCCGCCCGCGACCGGCCGACCGCCCGCAGATGATCCACCGCTCGGTTCCGGGCGATGGTACCGACCCAGGTCCGCAGGGAGCCCCGGTCCGGATCGAACCGCTCCCGGGAGTGCCACGCGGACTCCCACGTGCTCTGGAGCACGTCCTCCACGACGTCGCCGTTGCCCGAGGGTCCGAGCACGGCCACTACCGTGCCTCGCACCGAGGCCACCGCTTCCGCCAGCTCGTCACCGGTCACCAGCACCATCCCCGCCGGAGCCACCCGGTCCGCCTGCCCAGCCATCACTCCACCGCCTCCACCAACGCCCGTGGCACCACCCGCCGCTCCAGCCGGCAGTGCGGGCAGTCCGCAAGCACGGCCTGCCCGTACGCCGGGACGTGCACGTCCGGGTCCTGGCACGGCTCACCGGTCCGCAGCTCACGCACCTGCCCCGACGCAGCCGGGGTCTGAGCCACGGCGACCGGCCGGGGCCGGGTCACCGCGACCAACTCCTCGAACTCCGAGGCCAAGGACCGCGCCACGAACGCCGTGGGCTTGCGCACCGGCCCCGAGGCCCGCGCCAAGACCACGTCCACGATGGACCGCAGCTGCCCGTCCCCGAGGTCCGCAGCCGCCGGCACCCGCTGAACCAGGTCCGCCAGGACCACACCCCGATGGACCAGCCCCACGCCTTCCCCACCGTCGATGACCTGATCGGTCCGTCGTCCGTCGTCCGTCGTCGTCTCCGCGCGCACTGCACCGGACTGACGGACTGACGGACAGACAGATGAGGGTTCTTGAGGGTTAGTCCGCGCGCGATCCTTATAGTCGGCAAAGTCGAAATTGTCGGGTGAGTCCGCCGAAATTGTCGGGTGAGTCGAATCACCCGACAGATTGTCGGGTCGCGTGTTCATGCGGGTCTCAGATTTACCCGACAGATTGTCGGGTCGCGTGTTCATGCGGGTCTCAGATTCACCCGACAGATTGTCGGGTCGCGTGTTCATGCGGGTCTCGGGGTCTTCGACAAGTTCGTTCAGAGCCTCTTCGCGGAGGTAGTACCTCAAGCCGATCCGCCCGCGCCCGTCCCCGTACCGGGACTCGGTCTCCACCAGGCCCAGGTCTCGCAGGCGGGCGATGTGCCGCTCCACCGAACGCACCGTCTGGGCCGACCGCCGGGCCAACAACTCCTGGCTCGGGAAGCACGACCACGACTCGTCCGCATGGTCCCCCAGTATCAAAAGAACGAACGCCTGGCCGGTGTTGAGCTTGCCCGTCTCCGCAACCTTCCACGCCCACTTCAGCCCGTCGATGCTCATGCCTGCTCCTCCCCGGTCCCGAATGCCTCAGCGTGCGTCTCACGGGCATCAGCCAAGCGGCGACGCCCGGTGCGCTCTGAGCACCCGAACTGCTCTGCGACCTCCGCTGCCGAGGGCGCCTGGCCCTCCTGCGCACGGGCCACGATCCATGCGGTGATGTCCGCACCCGATGCCTTCTCCACCGTCTTCGTCTCTGCGACGACCGGTTCTGACGACGCCGTGGCCTCGACGACCTCGACCCCCTGGGCGACCTGCGACTCCTCGACCACGGCCGGCTGAACCTCGCGCTCGGTCTCGAGTTTGGCCTGACGCTCCATCCGCTCCAGCTCCTGCCGGTGCCGAGCCTCGGCCACCTCGGCCTCCCGCTCGGCCTCGCGCCGCTGGGCCTCGATCCGCCGGCGGCTCGCCGCGAGTTCGGCCTCCAGCTCCGCGCGCTGACGATCCAGCTCCGCCTGAGCCTTCAGCTGCTCTGCCTCCTCCGACACCTGCGATGCGCGCTCGGCCCGCCGCGAGTCCGGGTTCTCCACCGCGACCCGCGCCAGCTGATCCGTGGCCACGAACACCGCCACCGGAACCATCACCGCGATGAGCGCACCCACCACGGACTGCCACACGCTCGCGTTCTCAGCACTCCACGCATGCGCCCCGTTGGCGATCATCGACAGGCCCGTGAACGCCCCCAGCGCCCACCACGACGCCCGCGCGGACTCCCCTCGGGACTCGTGCACCAGCACCGACCCGGCGTAGACCAGGATCGCCAGGTCGATGAAGACCGGCACCGCCCAATGCATGAACGGCGGCAGCCCCAGCCACGCCGCGACCTCGTACAGCGCCGCGAACGAGATGGAGAACGCCACCAGCCCGGCCACAGCGGTCCCGGCGACCACGGCCCGGATGAACCGGCCATCGTTCGGATTCACCCGGCGGGGAAGCGACCGAATCCCACTGCCCGTGGGCCGCGCCCCGGTGCTATCCTTCGAGTGCTCGACCAGCGTGTTCTTTGGAATGTGCACCGTCTCGGATTGAGCGTCTTCGGAAGCCCCGACAGCCTGCACGCTGGCCGGGGCTTCCGCCCTTTTCGGCCCAGACGTTCGGGCCTCCCACATCTGCTGCGCGCTCATCGCGTGCCTTCCTCGATCTTCTTCAGCACCTCATCCAGGTCGTCCACCGCATCCCGCAGCGTCGACCGGATTTCCGCCTGGGACTGACCGTCCACATGGCCCACGGACCGGATCACGTGCGCCAGCGTCCGCACGCACCGCACCGAGTCCCACACGACCCCGTGCAAGTCCTCGTCTTCGACCAGCGCCTTACCCGTCGCGGGCGACACCAGCGAGGCCACCGGGGTAGCCGCCTTGATCAGCGCTGGCACCGCGGCCGCACCCGATCCGTTGAACGCAGTCAGCACACGACGCGCGCGGCCCTTCTGTTCCTCGTCGTGCCGGACCAAGTCCAGCGGCTCGATCCCGAAGTCCTCGGCCGGCATGTCCAGCACAGCGTCGAGGTCAGCTAGGCCCTCGAGCTCGGTTACCGGCGGCCCCTCGGCCGATGTCGCTTCACGCTGGCGAATCGGCTGGTACGACTTCCCGTCCGTACCCGTCACCCGCCGGGCACCGCCAGGTGTCCCATTTGGGACATCTCGGCCCGTCGTCGCGCCAAGTTCCCGATGCACGGTGCTCTTGGACAGTTGCGTGGCAGATGCGATGGCCCGTGCGCTCATGCCGGCCTCGCGGAGGGAGAGGACAACGTCCTGCCTGTACTCCAAGGGCGGACGGAGGTGGAGGTTTCCGAACTCACGTGTCACGTAGTCGTCCCAGCTGCTGTAACCGAGAACGGCCCAGGCCCGCCCTCGATATGCGGAACGAATGAGGTGGTAGATCGACTCCATGCCGGTCTTGATCTGGTCTGTGATGTCGCGCGCTGCCGCAGCAGTCATGGACGCGCCGTGACTAGGGTCGACCACCGCCGCCGTCATCGCGTTCCCTCCTCGGTCTCGAACACGAAGAGGTCTCGCATCGACAACCCCAGAAAGTCGGCAACGACCTCGAGTTCCGTGAAGGTGAAATCACGATGGCCGTTCATGCGTGCTGACACAGATGCACGGCTTAGACCAAGTGCTTCGCCCAGGTCTCCCATGCTCTTGTCTGCCAATGCCAACCTGGATCGAATTTGCAGCGTCAGTTGCTTCTGTCTCGTCATGGTCATCAGTGTTGCGCCCTACGCAACACCGGTCAAGGCGAATGTCGCGTATACCGCAACTTTCTTCCGGCATCCGTGACGAACGGCTTACATTTCGCTACGCTGAACACATGGATGAGTCAGATATCAAAACGGCGCTCCTCGCGGAGATCCGCGCCTGGATGGGTCGCCGCCAGGTCAACCAGACGGACATGGCCCGGCACATGGGCCTGACACGCAGCGCTGTCAGTCGACGTATGAGCGGGCAGCAGGACTTCACGTTCCCCGAACTGGCTTCGATCGCTGGGTGGCTCGACATCACGCTCGCTGAACTGCTCGGCCCGGTCGTCCTCCAGGCACGAAGAAGCCCCCGCACCGACATGGTCGGTGCAGGGGCCTCTGCTCGGCTCCCCCGGTTGGATTCGAAC
>NZ_JALJRI010000084.1:0-41990 GCF_024519795.1 Micrococcus sp. Mcc89
AGCGGGAAGAAACACTGGCCGCCTATGGGCAGAACTCAATGGCCCTTGACACGTGTAGAAGAACATGGCCTCCTTCGCGTTCGTGTAGTCGTCCCACTTGTCCAGGGAGGCCAGGTCGGTGGGCGAGAGCTTCCAGCGACGCACGGGGTCGGTCTCCCGCGCGGCGAAGCGATTGAGCTGCTCACGCTGGGACACGGAGAACCAGAACTTGATGATGTGCACGCCGGAGTTGACGAGCATGCGCTCCAGCTCAGGGGTCTCGCGCATGAACTCGAGGTGCTGGATGTAGCACTGGAAGTACCACTGCGAGGCCTCCTCCTCCGTGGGCTTCTCCAGGGCCACGGTCCGGGCGCCGCGGGGGTTGAGGTGCTCGTTGAAGCGCTTGATGGCGCCGCCCTTGTCGGCGGCGTCGCGGCCCTCGAAGAAGATCAGGACCTTCTGGCCGGTCTCCTTGACCCAGAGCTGCATCTTCAGCAGCTCGATCTGCAGCTCGCGCTTGCGTCGTTCGTAGCTCTTGCGGCTGAGCTTGGTCTTGTACGGGTAGCCCTCACGCCAGGCCTGCGGGTCCGGGGTGGGGGGTCTTCTTCTCCCCGCCGAGCTTGCGGCCCAGCTCCCGGATCTCGTCCACCTCGGCGGCGTAGTCACGGGTCACGGCGAAGGGGGCCTGCGCGGCGTGCTCCGTGCCGTGCTCGCCACGGGTGCGGGGGTCGGGCGTGGGACTCGTGTTCTCGGCCACGGCGGCTCCCGAGGGTGTCTCCGATCGGACCGCGCACCGGACGGGCGAGCGGCCCGTCATGGCGTCGTCGCCATGCGCCTTCATATTACCCCTGGGTCAGGTGCCGCCGGCCCACGGAGACGGCGGACGCCCCGCCCCGCTCGTGAGGAGCGGGACGGGGCGTCGGCGGGGGCACGGTGGGGACACCGTGCGGCGCAGGATCAGCGCTTCGAGAACTGCGAGGCCTTGCGGGCCTTCTTGAGGCCGGCCTTCTTGCGCTCGATGACGCGGGCGTCGCGGGTCAGGAAGCCGGCCTTCTTGAGCGCCGGGCGGTTGTGCTCGCGGTCGATCTCGTTGAGGGCGCGGGAGATGCCCAGGCGCAGCGCACCGGCCTGGCCGGAGGGGCCGCCGCCGTGGATGCGGGCGATCACGTCGTAGGCGCCGGTCAGCTCCAGCAGCGTGAAGGGGTCGGAGACCTCCTGCTGGTGCAGCTTGTTCGGAAAGTAGTTCTCCAGGGCGCGACCGTTGATGGTCCACTGGCCGGAGCCGGGGACGAGGCGCACGCGGGCCACGGCCTCCTTGCGGCGGCCGACGGCGGAGCCGGGCACGGTCAGGGCCGGGCGCTCGGAGGCGACGGGGGCCTCGGCGGCGGCGGTGGACTCAGAGGTGTAGCTCGTCAGCTCCACGTCGTCGTTCTCGTTGATGCTCATGGTTCTCCTCAGGGAAGGTCTGCGTCAGTGGCCCGCCGGGGTCACTGGGCGACCTGGCCGATCTCGAAGGTCTGGGGCTGCTGGGCGGTGTGCGGGTGCTCGGCGCCCTTGTACACCTTCAGCTTGGAGAGCTGCTGGGCGGCCAGCGAGTTCTTCGGGAGCATGCCCTTGACGGCCTTCTCCACGGCGCGGACCGGGTTGGTCTCGAGCAGCTCGGCGTAGGACTGCGACTTCAGGCCGCCCGGGTAGCCCGAGTGGCGGTAGGCGCGCTTCTTCTCGAGCTTGGCGCCGGTGAGGGCGACCTTCTCGGCGTTCACGATGATGACGTAGTCGCCCATGTCCATGTGGGGGGCGAACGTCGGCTTGTGCTTGCCGCGCAGGAGGGTGGCGGTGTGGGAGGCCAGGCGGCCGAGGACGACGTCGGTGGCATCGATGATGTGCCACTGACGGTCGGCGTCGCCAGGCTTGGGAGAGTACGTACGCACGTTGTCTGCCTTCAGGGTCGGTGGTGGTCCACAGCACCTGCCCGCCGGGTCGTGATTCCGGCGCGCTCGCGCTGTCAGTTCTCCGTGCGCGCCGGTCCCCCAGGTGAGGGCTGGAAGGCGTCCGGGCCCGATGCCCCGGGGGTGCGGCGCGAGCTGAAGGCCATGCAACTGAGCCACTCGCGGCACGACGCATCCGGGTGCGGGCATGCGCAACGTCCACCCATCCTACCGAACGCGGGCCCCGGAGCCAAAAGCCGCCGCCGCGGGCGACCCCGGCTCACAGGGTCCGCTTCGCCCGGGTGCCCTCGGCGCGCCGGCGCAGCTCCTCCGCCTCGTCGGGATAGCCGACGGCGAGCAGCGTCAGCCCCCCGGGCGGGGCGAGGCGCACCTCGGAGTCGCGGGCCGGCCTCGCCACCCGGTGCGCGAGCCAGCCGGGCTCGCGGGCCCCCTCCCCCACCTGCAGCAGCGCCCCGACGATCGCCCGGACCATGTTGTGGCAGAACGCGTCGGCCCGGATCCGGACGCGCACGACGCCGTCCTCATCGCGTCGCACCTCCAGGTGCTGGACCTCGCGGATGGTCGTGGCGCCCGCGCGGGGCCGGCAGAAGGACAGGAAGTCGTGCAGTCCGAGGACGGCGTCGGCCTCCAGCGCCATGAGGCGATCGTCCAGGGCGGCGCCGTGCCAGTGGGTGAAGCCCCGCGTGCGCGGATCACGCGCGGCGGGTGCGTCGTCGATCCGGTACTCGTACTCGCGCCACAGCGCGCTGAACCGCGCGTCGAAGCCCGCGGGGGCCCGCCGCGCCCCGTGCACGACGACGGCCCCGCCCCACCCGGAGAGCACCCCGCCGAGGCGGCGGGTGAGGGAGGTGGCCGGCTCCAGGCCGGGCCGGCCGCGGGTCAGGCCCGCCCACTCCGTCTCGGTCAGGTCGAGGTGGACGACCTGGCCGCGCGCGTGCACCCCCGCGTCGGTGCGGCCGGCGACCACCGTGCGCACGGGCCGGCGCAGGATCCGCTCGAGCCCGTCCTCCAGCGCACCCTGGACCGAGTCGAGACCGGGCTGGCGGGCCCAGCCGTGGAAGGTGCCGCCGTCGTAGGCCAGGTCCAGGCGGACTCGCACGGATGCGGGATCCCCGGGTGCCGGCGGGACGTCCGGGCGGTGCTGCTCGCTCATGCTGCTCCTCTCAGCGGGGCGGGGCCGGGGACGGCGAAGGGCCGCCCACCGGGTGGTGGACGGCCCTCGCCGGGGCGTCGTCACGGGGACGGACGCGGACTCCCGCGATGGCGTCAGGCCATCTTCTGGGCGGCCTCGCCACCGGCGGGCTCGAAGCCCGCGGCCTTGGCCTCCTCGACGGTGGAGAACCAGACCTCGGCGGTGGTCTGGTCGTACCAGCGCGAGCCGGGGACGTGGTACTTCTTCGAGCTGGCGTTGCCCTTGATGGTGGCCTCGGCCGGAGCCGAGCCGTCCTCGTTGGTGGGCACGGCGCCGTCGATCTCGGCGGCGGCCTCCTGCGACTCGGCCACGGTGACCTCCTCGGTGGCGGCCGGGTCGACGGCCTCCACCGGGGTGGACTCGGCCGGCGCGGCCGGCGCGGACGCGGCGGCCTGCTCGGCCTCACGCACCACGGCCTGCTTGCCGGAGATCGGGTCCATGATCAGCTCGATCACGGCCATGGGCGCGTTGTCGCCCTGGCGGTTGCCGATCTTGGTGATGCGGGTGTAGCCGCCGTTGCGCTCGGCCATCGCCGGGCCGATCACGGTGAACAGCTCGTGCACGACCGCCTTGTTGGTGCGGTTCTTGGCGGCGATGAGACCCTGCACCTTGCGGCGGGCCGGCAGATCGCCCTTCTTGGCGAAGGTGATCAGGCGCTCGGCGTACGGGCGCAGGCGCTTGGCGCGGGTGAGCGTCGTGGTGATCGACTTGTGCTCGAACAGCTGGGCGGACATGTTCGCCAGCATGATGCGCTCGTGGGCCGGGCTGCCGCCCAGACGCGGACCCTTGGTGGGGGTAGGCATGGTGTTTCTCCTCGGGTGGGACCCTTCAGCCGGCTGCGGCGTCGGGTCGAAGATGTCAGGTGGTGCGGAATCGGCTCAGAAGTCCGAGAACGGGTCGTCGTCCATCTGGCGCGCGTGCGCCTGCGGGTCGTAGCCGGCCGGCGAGTCCTTGAGGGACAGGCCCAGCTCCTGGAGCTTCTCCTTGACCTCGTCGATGGACTTCGCGCCGAAGTTGCGGATGTCCATCAGGTCGGCCTCGGAACGGCCCACGAGCTCGCCCACGGTGTGGATGCCCTCGCGCTTGAGGCAGTTGTACGAGCGCACGGTGAGCTCGAGCTCCTCGATCGGCTGGGCCAGGTCGGCGGAGCCCTCGACGACCTCGGGCTCGTCACCCAGGTCGATGCCCTCGGCCTCGACGTTGAGCGAGCGGGCCAGGCCGAACAGCTCGACCAGGGTGGAGCCGGCAGAGGCCACCGCGTCACGCGGCAGCATGTTCTCCTTGGTCTCCACGTCCAGGATCAGACGGTCGAAGTCGGTGCGCTGCTCCACACGGGTGGCCTCGACCTTGAAGGTCACCTTGAGGACCGGGGAGTAGATGGAGTCGACCGGGATACGGCCGATCTCCGCGTCCGCGGACTTGTTCTGGGCGGCGGTCACGTAGCCGCGACCGCGCTCGATGGTCAGCTCCATGTCGAACTTGCCCTTCGCGTTCAGGGTCGCGATGTGCAGGTCCGGGTTGTGGATCTCGACGCCGGCCGGCGCGGTGATGTCCGCGGCGGTGACGACGCCGGCCCCCTGCTTGCGCAGGTAGGCCACCACGGGCTCGTCGTTCTCCGAGGAGACGGAGAGCTTCTTGATGTTGAGGATGATCTCGGTGACATCCTCCTTGACTCCGTTGACGGTGCTGAACTCGTGCAGCACGCCGTCCACGCGGATGCTGGTCACGGCAGCACCGGGGATCGACGAGAGCAGAGTGCGGCGCAGGGAGTTGCCGAGGGTGTAGCCGAAGCCGGGCTCCAGGGGCTCGATGACGAACCGGGAACGACGGTCGGAGACGACCTCTTCGGTCAGCGTGGGGCGCTGTGCAATGAGCACGGACATTTCCTTTCGGCGAGCGTCCGCCATATGACGCACGCGGTGGGTGGAAACGAGGACGGGGTGGGGGCAGGTCCGCAGACCTGTCCGCGTCCGCCCCGGGCGGGGGCGGACGCGGACACAGCGCTCAGGTCAGACGCGGCGGCGCTTCGCCGGGCGAGCGCCGTTGTGGGCCATGGGGGTGACGTCCTGGATGGACCCCACCTCGAGGCCGGCGGCCTGCAGGGAGCGGATGGCGGTCTCGCGGCCCGAGCCCGGACCCTTCACGAAGACGTCCACCTTCTTCATGCCGTGCTCCTGCGCACGCTTGGCGGCCTGCTCGGCGGCCATCTGCGCGGCGTACGGGGTCGACTTGCGCGACCCCTTGAAGCCGACCTCGCCGGACGAGGCCCAGGAGATGACGGCACCCGTGGTGTCCGTGATGGACACGATGGTGTTGTTGAACGTGCTCTTGATGTGGGCCTGGCCCACGGTGATGTTCTTGTTGGCCTTGCGACGCGGCTTGCGGGCAGCCGATGCGCGAGTCTTGGGGGGCATGTGATTCTCCTCCGGGAAAGCTGCTGGTGCTGATGCTGCGGGCGGGGCGTCCGGACGTGGACGCGGTCACCGCCGGTGCAGGATCACTTCTTCTTGCCGGCGACCGTCTTCTTGGGGCCCTTGCGGGTACGGGCGTTGGTCTTCGTGCGCTGGCCGCGCACCGGCAGGCCGCGGCGGTGGCGCAGGCCCTCGTAGGAGCCGATCTCCACCTTGCGACGGATGTCGGCGGCCACCTCGCGGCGGAGGTCGCCCTCCACCTTGTAGCTGCCCTCGATGTGGTCGCGCAGCTGCACCAGCTGCTCGTCGGAGAGGTCCTTCACGCGGATGTTCGGGTCGATGCCCGTGGCGGCGAGGGTCTCCTCAGCGCGGGTCTTGCCCACACCGTAGATGTACGTGAGTGCGATGATCACGCGCTTCTCGCGCGGAATGTCAACGCCTGCAAGACGAGCCATGTGGCCGTCCTCCTGTTCTTCTGCAGCAGGGGTCTGCACCAGGGACGTCCCGCACGACGCGGCACTGGGCCTCGCGGACCCGTCGTCGCGGCGCCGGGGAAGATCCGGCGTGCTCCGCGGCGGGCGTCCGCCGTCGTCGGTCTCCGGCCCCTGCGGCCGGAGGTGGGGGCCCTCCCCTCACGGGGTGGACCGCTGTCCCTGCTGTTCGGCCCGATGGCCGGTGGGTGGTGTGGTCAACGCGACGGCGTCGCTCCCCGGGCTCCCGGGGAGGCGATCAGCCCTGGCGCTGCTTGTGGCGCGGGTTCGAGCAGATCACCAGCACGCGGCCCTTACGGCGCACGACCTGGCACTTGTCACAAATCCGCTTCACGCTCGGCTGAACCTTCACGGCTCTTCCTCCTGCGCTCGCTTGGACGGGGGTTCTTACTTGTATCGGTACACGATCCGACCCCGGTTGAGGTCGTACGGGCTAAGCTCCACCACGACGCGATCCTCGGGGAGGATGCGGATGTAGTGCTGACGCATCTTTCCGGAGATCGTGGCGAGCACGACGTGCTCGTTCTGCAGACGGACCCGGAACATCGCGTTCGGCAATGCCTCCGACACCGTGCCCTCGACCTCGATGACACCTTCCTTCTTAGCCATGTCCTCCACAATCGTCATGCCCCGGGCACGGCCGCGGAGGGCCGGGTGACGGGGCGGGAACGGGTCTGCTCGCCGGCGCACACGAGTGCGCGCACACGAACAACGTTCGATGATACCGCATTCTCGGTCTGAGAACCAGCACAGACGACGACGGCCGCCCGGTCCGCCGGACGGGCGGGACGGACGGCCGACAGCTCGGGCCGCTCACTCCCCCGGCGGGACCGGGACCACGCCGAACCGGGCGAGCTCGGAGGCGCCGCCGTCGGGCGCGGTGAGCACCCACACACCGCCGTCGTGCCGGCAGACCGAGTGCTCCCACTGGCTGGCGCGGGCGCCGTCGAGGGTCACCACGGTCCAGTCGTCCGCGAGCACCTTCGTGTCGATGGAGCCACGCACCAGCATCGGCTCGATGGCGAGTGCCAGACCGGGGCGGATCTTGGGCCCCCGGTGGCCGGTGCGGTAGTTGAACACGTCCGGCGGCAGGTGCATGGCCGAGCCGATGCCGTGCCCCACGTACTCCTCGAGGATGCCGAGCTCCTCGCCCGGCTGCGCGGAGACGAAGTCGTCGATGGCGTCCCCGATGTCCCCGACGTGGGTGGCGGAGGCGAAGGCCGCGATGCCGACCCAGAGTGCCTCCCGCGTGATCGCCGAGAGGCGCTCGTCGGCCGGGTCCGCGGTGCCGGCCGCGGAGGAGCCCAGGATCACCGTGCGGGCCGAGTCGGCGTGCCAGCCGTCCACGATCGCGCCCCCGTCGACCTTCAGCACGTCGCCGGTCTGCAGGACCCGGTCCCCGGGGATGCCGTGCACGACCTCGTCGTTGACCGAGGTGCAGATCGAGGCCGGGAAGTCGTAGTAGCCCAGGAAGTTGGACGTGGCACCGCGCTCGGCCAGCACGCCCGCGAACACGGCGTCCAGCTCCGCGGTGGTGACGCCCGGCGCGGCCGCGGCCAGCGTGGCGTCCAACGCCTCGGACAGGACCACCCCCGCGCGCTGCATGGCCTGCAGCTGGGGGGCGGTCTTGAGCTCGAGCGAGCGGCGGCCGATCACGGGGTCAGGACTCCGCGCCCGGCTGGATCACGGGCAGGGAGCCCGTGGCGGCACGCACGGAGTACACGGCCTGCAGCAGGCGCTCGGTGACGTCGTCGATCTGCCCGGTGCCGTCCACGCGGGCGACGATGCCGCGCTCCACGTACTCCTGGATGACGGACTCGGTCTCGCGGTGGTACAGGTCCAGGCGGTGCTCGATGACCTCCTGGGTGTCGTCCGCGCGGCCCTCGATCTCGGCACGCTTGAGCAGACGCTCCACGAGCTCCTCGTCGGGCACCTCCAGCTCGACGACGGCGGACAGCGACTGGCCGGACTCGGCGAGCATGGCGTCCAGCGCCTCGACCTGGCCCTTCGTGCGCGGGTAGCCGTCCAGCAGGAAGCCGTGCTCCGCGTCGGCCTGGGCGATGCGGTCCGCGACCATGCGGTTCGTGACCTCATCGGGGACGAAGTCGCCGTTGTCGATGTACTTCTTGGCCTCGACGCCGAGCGGCGTCATCGACTTCACGTTGTGGCGGAAGATGTCACCGGTGGAGATCGGGACGATCCCCATCTTGTCGGCGATCCGGGTGGCCTGGGTGCCCTTGCCGGAACCGGGAGGGCCCATGAGCAGCATGCGGGTCATCGTGTGTTCCTCACTGTCGATACGGACGGCGTTGCGGGATCGGGTCGGGGCTCAGCGCAGCAGGCCCTCGTAGTGGCGCTGCTCCATCTGTGCGCTGACCTGCTTCACGGTCTGGAGGCCGACGCCCACCATGATGAGGATGGACGTGCCGCCGAGCGGGAAGTTCTGGCTGGTGCCGATCACCGCGAAGGCGATCAGCGGGATCATGGCCACGATACCGAGGTAGAGGGCGCCCACGAGCGTGATGCGGCTGATGACGTACTGCAGGTAACGCTCGGTGGGCCGGCCGGCGCGGACGCCGGGGATGAAGCCGCCGTAGCGCTTCATGTTGTCCGAGATCTCCACCGGGTTGAACGTGATGGACACGTAGAAGTACGTGAAGCCGATGATGAGCAGGAAGTACAGGGCCATGTACACCGGGTGGTCGCCGGGGCCGAAGTACCGGCTCAGCCACGTGATCCACGGGGCCGGCGCACTGCCGTCCTGCGGCGTGTTGAACTGGATGAGGATGCTCGGGAGCATCAGCACGGAGGAGGCGAAGATGACCGGGATGACGTTGGCCATGTTCACCTTGACCGGGATGTAGGTGCTCGACCCGCCCACGGTCCGCGAGCCGATCTGCCGCTTGGCGTACTGGACCGGGATCCGGCGCTGCGACTCCTCCACGAAGACGATGGCCAGCATGGTGAGCAGGCCGATCCCCATGACGATCGCGAACACGCGCCAGCCCTGCGTCTGGACCACCTGGCCGAGGCCGGCCGGGAAGCCCGCCGCGATGGAGGTGAAGATGAGCAGGGACATGCCGTTGCCCACGCCGTTCTCGGTGATCCGCTCGCCGAACCACATGACGATGAGACAGCCGGTGGTCAGGGCGATGACCACGAGCAGCACCGTGAGGATGGAGCCGTCGCGCAGCAGCGGCAGGCTGCATCCGAGCAGGGCCCCGGTGCGGGCCAGCGAGGCCATCGTGGTCGCCTGCAGCAGGGCGAGGGCGAGGGTCAGGTAGCGGGTGTACTGCGTCAGCGTCGCCTGGCCCTGCGGGCCCTCCTGGTGGAGCTGCTCGAAGCGCGGGATCACCACGCGCAGCAGCTGCACGATGATCGACGCCGTGATGTAGGGCATGATGCCGAGCGCGAAGACGGACACCTGCAGGAGCGCCCCGCCCGAGAACATGTTCACGAAGGAGTACAGGCCGCCCTGGGCGTTGCCCGCCGCGAGACACTGCTGCACCGCCGGGTAGTCCACCCCGGGGGCCGGTACGAAGGCGCCCATCCGGTAGACGGCGATGAGCGCGAGCGTGAAGGCGATCTTCCGCAACAGGTCAGGCGTCCGGACGATCCGGGCGATGGCCTTGAGCACGAGTCCTCCTGCGGTGGTCCTGTGGGGCGCGCGCCGGCCGCGGGGCGGGGCACGAGACGGCGGCCACACCGGGGCGGCCGCTGTGCGAGTCTACACGGACGGACCGAGGGCCCTGGTCCGGAGCGGCTGCTCCGGGCCAGGGCCCTCGGTGGATGGGTCGGCGTGTCAGAGGGTCTCGGTGGACCCGCCGGCGGCCTGGATCTTCTCCACGGCGGACGAGGAGAAGGCGTTCGCCTTCACCTGCACGGCCGAGGTGATCTCCCCCGTGCCCAGCACCTTCACGGGCTGACCGCGACGGACGAGGCCCTTGGACACGAGCGCGTCCACGGTGACCTCACCGCCCTCGGGGAAGTGCGCGGAGAGCTTGTCCAGGTTCACGACCTGGTACTCCGTGCGGAACGGGTTCTTGAAGCCGCGGAGCTTCGGCAGACGCATCTGCAGGGGCAGCTGGCCGCCCTCGAAGCCCGCACGGACCTGGTAACGGGCCTTGGTGCCCTTGGTGCCGCGACCGGCGGTCTTGCCCTTCGACGCCTCACCGCGACCCACACGGGTCTTGGCGGTCTTGGCACCGGGGGCCGGACGCAGGTCGTGGACCTTGATGGCGTCGTTGTCAGCCATTGTTGACCTCCTCCACGGACACCAGGTGCGGCACGGTGTTGACCATGCCGACCGTCACCGCGTCGGCCTTGCGGGTGACCTGGTGGCCGATCCGCTTCAGGCCCAGCGAGCGCAGGGTGTCCCGATGGTTCTGCTTGGAGCCCGTGACGCCGCGGGTCTGGGTGATGACCAGGGTGGCGTCCGAGGGCTGGATGTTCTTGCGAGTGGGCTCAAACACGGCTCACGCACCTGCCTTCGCGCTCTTCTGGGCGCGATCGTTCTCCATGGTGCGCAGCATCGCATGGGGGGCGATCTCGTCCAGGGCCTTGCCGCGGCGGGCGGCGACGGCCTGGGGCTCTTCCAGCTTCTTGAGTGCGTCCACGGTGCCGCGCACGATGTTGATCGCGTTCACGGAGCCCATGGACTTGGACAGCACGTCGTGGATGCCGGCGCACTCGAGCACGGCGCGCACCGGACCGCCGGCGATCACGCCGGTACCCGGGGAGGCCGGGCGGAGCAGCACGACGCCGGCGGCGTCCTCACCCTGCACCAGGTGCGGGATGGTGGAGCCGACGCGGGGGACGCGGAAGAAGGACTTCTTGGCCTCCTCCACGGCCTTCTGGATCGCGGCGGGGACCTCCTTCGCCTTGCCGTAGCCGACGCCGACGGTGCCGTCGCCGTCACCCACCACCACGAGGGCGGTGAAGGAGAAGCGGCGGCCGCCCTTGACGACCTTGGAGACGCGGTTGATGCCCACGACGCGCTCGAGGAACTGGTCCTTCTCGTCGTCCTGGGCGCCACGACGGTTGCGGTCGTCGCGACGGCCGCCACGACGATCGCCGTCACGGCCACCGCGGCCGCCGTCGCGACCGCCGCGGCCACCGGTGGCGCGCTCGGTGGTCTGGCTCGCCGAGCCCGACCCGGTCTCGGAGACGGTGGTCTCGGTGCTCTCGGTCACCTGAGTGTCCTTCTGGTTGATGTTCTCGGTCACAGCTGCAGCCCACCCTCTCGCGCACCGTCGGCCACGGCCGCGACGCGCCCGTGGTACTTGTTGCCGCCGCGGTCGAAGACCACGGCCTCGATGCCGGCCGCCTTGGCACGCTCGGCGACGAGCTCGCCCACGCGCTTGGCCTTGGCCGTCTTGTCGCCCTCGAGCGCACGCACGTCGGCCTCCATGGTGGAGGCGTACGCGAGCGTGCGGCTCTGCGTGTCGTCCACGACCTGCACGAACATGTGCCGTGCAGAGCGGTTGACGACGAGGCGGGGACGGACGGTGGTGCCGGAGATCCGCTTGCGCACCCGGAGGTGGCGGCGGGTGCGGGCGTTGAACTTGCCCTTGCCCTTCACCTTCAGAGTAGACATCACTTACCTGCCTTTCCGGCCTTGCGGCGGATCTGCTCGCCCGCGTAGCGCACGCCCTTGCCCTTGTACGGGTCGGGGCGGCGCAGCTTGCGGATGTTGGCGGCGGTCTCGCCGACCTGCTGCTTGTCGATACCGGCGACGGTGACCTTGTTGCCCTCCACCGTGAAGGTGATGCCCTGGGGCGCCTTCACCGGGACGGGGTGGGAGTAGCCCAGGGCGAACTCGAGGTCCTGGCCCTTGGCCTGCACGCGGTAGCCGGTGCCGACGACCTCGAGCTGCTTGGAGAAGCCGTTGGTCACGCCCTCGACCATGTTGCTGATGAGGGTGCGGGTCAGACCGTGCAGGGAGCGGGACTCACGCTCGTCGTCGGGGCGGGCCACGGTGACCTGCCCCTCCTCGAGGGTGGCCGTGATGGGCGTGGGCAGCGAGTGCTCGAGCTGGCCCTTGGGGCCCTTCACGGAGACGCGGTCGCCGTCGATGGTCACATCGACGCCGGCGGGGATGGTGATCGGGAGACGTCCGATTCGAGACATGTCAGTTCAGCCTTTCTTCCGTCTTGCCCGTCACCAGACGTAGGCGAGGACTTCTCCGCCCACGCCCTTCTTGGCGGCCTGCTGGTTCGTGAGGAGACCAGAGGAGGTGGACAGGATGGCGATGCCGAGGCCGCCCAGCACGTGGGGCAGGTTCGTGGACTTCGCGTACACGCGCAGGCCCGGCTTGGAGATGCGGCGCAGGCCGGCGATCGCACGCTCACGCTGCGGGCCGAACTTCAGGTCGATGGTCAGCTTCTTGCCGACCTCGGCCTCCTCCTCGCGCCAGTCCTGGATGTAGCCCTCGGCCTTGAGGATCTCGGCGACGCGAGTCTTCAGCTTCGAGGACGGCATGGACACGGTGTCGTGGTAGGCCGAGTTTGCGTTGCGCAGACGGGTCAGCATGTCTGCGACGGGATCGGTCATGGTCATGTGGGCTTCACGCCCTTTCTCGCCGTGGTTTCCGCCACCGGTTCACCGGTGGAGGACCTGTGGCGTGGAGGTCTTACTGGTCGGTCTTGAACGGGAAGCCCAGCGCCTTGAGCAGCGCGCGGCCCTCGTCGTCGTTCTTGGCGGTCGTCACCACGGTGATGTCCATGCCGCGCACGCGGTCGATCTTGTCCTGATCGATTTCGTGGAACACGGTCTGCTCGGACAGGCCGAAGGTGTAGTTGCCGTTGCCGTCGAACTGGCGGTCGGACAGGCCGCGGAAGTCACGGATGCGCGGCAGCGCGAGCGTGACCAGGCGGTCCAGGAACTCCCACATGCGGTCGCCACGGAGCGTGGCGTGCGTGCCGATGGGCATGCCCTCACGCAGCTTGAACTGCGCGATGGACTTGCGGGCCTTGGTGATCATCGGCTTCTGGCCGGTGATGGCGGTGAGGTCGGCGACCGCGCCGTCGATGATCTTGGAGTCCTTGGCGGCCTCCCCGACGCCCATGTTGACGACGACCTTCACGAGACCCGGCACCTGCATGACGTTCCCGTACTGGAACTGCTCCTGCAGGGCGCCGCGGATCTCGTCGCGGTACTTGGTCTTCAGACGCGGGGTGACCTTCTCGGTCTGCTGCACCTCGGTCATCACAGCTCCTTCCCCGAGGCCTTGGCGAAGCGGACCTTCACGGTCTTGCTCACGCCGTCCTTCTCGACGGTCTCGAAGCGGTAGCCCACACGGGTCGGCTTCTTGGTCTCAGGGTCCACCACGGCCACGTTCGAGATGTGGATCGGGGCCTCGACGACCTGCAGGCCGCCCTCGGTGGAACCGTTGTTGTCCTGGCCGGCGCGCAGGTGCTTGGTCACGCGGTTCACGCCCTCGACGAGCACGCGCTCATCCGCCGGGAACACGCGCAGGACCTTGCCCTGCTTGCCCTTGTCCTTGCCACTGATGACCTGGACGAGGTCGTCCTTCTTGATCTTGGCCATGAGGTCAGATCACCTCCGGGGCGAGCGACACGATCTTCATGAACTTCTTGTCACGCAGCTCGCGACCCACGGGGCCGAAGATGCGCGTGCCACGGGGCTCGCCGTCGGTCTTCAGGATGACCGCCGCGTTCTCGTCGAACTTGATGTACGAGCCGTCGGGACGGCGGGACTGCTTGCGGGTGCGGACCACCACGGCCTTGACGACGTCGCCCTTCTTGACGTTGCCGCCGGGGATGGCGTCCTTCACGGTGGCGACGATGGTGTCGCCGATGCCTGCGTAGCGGCGTCCGGAACCGCCGAGAACACGGATGGTCAGGATTTCCTTCGCACCGGTGTTGTCGGCGACCTTGAGCCGCGACTCCTGCTGGATCACTTGTCTCTCCTAGCGTCGCGCCGGTTCTCCCCCACGATGGGCGAGCCTTGCGGAACGGTTGAACGGGCATCCCGGGACGCTTACCCCTCCCCCGAGGCGGGCCGCCCGCCGTCGTCCCCCGGCGACGCGTGTTCAGACAGCGTCGGGGAGGTCGAGAGCGGAGGGGCGCGCAGGGCAGGGCCGAGGCGGATCCGGGATCGGCGTGCGCGGCCCTCGGCACACAGGATGGATGGTCCTGCCAACGAGAGGGCGCACGAATATCAGAGTCTAACGCACAAGGCCGCCCCGTGCCAGTGCACGGGGCGGCCCTCTGCGTCGCCGGCCCTCAGGGGGCCGGGTCGATCACTTGGCGCGCTCGACGATCTCCACCAGACGCCACCGCTTGGAGGCGGACAGCGGGCGGGTCTCGGCGAGGCGGACGCGGTCGCCCACGCCGGCGGTGTTGTCCTCGTCGTGCGCCTTCACGCGCTTCGAGGTCTTCAGCACCTTGCCGTAGAGCGAGTGCTTCTTGCGGTCCTCGACCTCGACGACGATGGTCTTGTCCATCTTGTCGGAGACGACGATGCCACGGAGGGCCTTGCGGTAGCCGCGCTCCTCGGAGACGGCCGGGGTCTGCTCGGTCACTTGGCAGCCTCCTCGTTCTTCTCGGCCTGCGCCTCGGCGGCGACATCGCCGCGGATGCCCAGCTCGCGCTCGCGCAGGATCGTGTAGATGCGCGCGATGTCACGCTTGACGGCCTTCAGCCGGCTGGCGTTGTCCAGCTGACCGGTGGCGGCCTGGAAGCGCAGGTTGAACAGCTCCTCCTTGGAGGACTTCAGGGCCTCCAGCAGGCGGGCGTTGTCCATCCCGTCCAGGGACTCGACGTTCAGATCCTTGGTGCCGATCGCCATGGGATCACTCACCACCCTCTCGACGGATGATACGGGCCTTCAGCGGCAGCTTGTGGATGGCCAGGCGGAGCGCCTCGCGGGCGACGTCCTCCGTGACACCCGACAGCTCGAAGAGCACGCGTCCGGGCTTGACGTTGGCGACCCACCACTCCGGCGAGCCCTTGCCGGAGCCCATGCGGGTCTCGGCGGGCTTCTTGGTGAGCGGACGGTCCGGGTAGATGTTGATCCAGACCTTGCCGCCACGCTTGATGTAGCGGGTCATGGCGATACGGGCGGCCTCGATCTGACGGTTGGTCACATAGGCCGGCGTGAGCGCCTGGATGCCCCACTCGCCGAACGTCACGGTGGTGCCGCCCTTGGCGGCGCCGGAACGCTTGGGGTGGTGCTGCTTGCGGTGCTTGACGCGACGGGGGATCAGCATCAGGCGTTGCCTCCTTCAGCGGGAGCGGCGGCCGGGGTCTCGGCGCCGGCGCCGGCGTTCTCCTGGCGGGGAGCACGCTCGGCGCGATCGTTGCGACGACGACGCTCACCGCCGCCGCGGCGCTCGCCGCCACGGCCACGGCCGGAGGGCTGCGCGGCCTCCTTGGCCGCGAGCTCCTTGGCGGTCAGGTCGCCCTTGTAGATCCAGACCTTCACGCCGATGCGGCCGAAGGTGGTCTTGGCCTCGAACTTGCCGAAGTCGATGTTCGCGCGGAGGGTGTGCAGCGGCACGCGACCCTCGCGGTAGAACTCCGAGCGGCTCATCTCGGCGCCGCCGAGGCGGCCGGAGCACTGGATGCGGATGCCCTGCGCGCCGGCGCGCATGGCGGACTGGATCGCCTTCTTCATCGCGCGGCGGAACGCCACGCGCGAGGCGAGCTGCTCGGCCACACCCTGCGCCACCAGCTGGGCATCGGTCTCGGGGTTCTTGACCTCGAGGATGTTCAGCTGGATCTGCTTGCCGGTGAGCTTCTCGAGCTCACCGCGGATGCGGTCGGCCTCGGCGCCGCGGCGGCCGATCACGATGCCCGGACGCGCGGTGTGGATGTCCACGCGCACGCGGTCACGGGTGCGCTCGATCTCCACCTTGGAGATGCCGGCGCGCTCCATGCCGGTGGTCATCAGCTCGCGGATCTTGACGTCCTCCTTGAGGAAGTCAGCGTAGCGCTGGCCCTCCTTGTGGGAGTCCGCGAACCAGTGCGAGACGTGGTCGGTGGTGATGCCGAGGCGGAACCCGTTGGGGTTGATCTTCTGGCCCATTGTCAGTTCCCACCCTTCTCGTCCTTGGACGCGACGACCACGGTCACGTGGCTCGTGCGCTTGTTGATGCGGTACGCGCGGCCCTGAGCACGGGGCTGGAACCGCTTCATGGTCGGGCCCTCGTCCACGAAGGCCTCGGTGATGTAGAGGGCGTCCTCGTCGAAGGCCTGGCCCTCGCGGTCCGCCTTGACGCGGGCGTTCGCCACCGCGGAGGCCACCAGCTTGTACACCGGCTCCGAAGCGCCCTGCTGGGCGAACTTCAGGATGGCCAGTGCTTCGGTGGCCTGCTTGCCACGGACCAGGTCGACGACGCGCCGGGCCTTCATCGGCGTCACGCGCAGGTGGCGCGCAATTGCCTTGGCTTCCATTGCTTCTCTCTTTCGATTCTCGAGAAGGTCAAGCGTGCTGTGCCCTCAGGCTCAGCGGCGCTTGCCCTTCTTGTCGTCCTTCACGTGGCCGCGGTAGGTCCGGGTCGGGGCGAACTCGCCCAGCTTGTGACCCACCATGGACTCGGTGACGAACACCGGGACGTGCTTGCGTCCGTCGTGGACCGCGATGGTGTGACCCAGCATGTCCGGGATGATCATCGACCGGCGGGACCAGGTCTTGATGACGTTCTTGCTGCCCTTCTCGTTCTCGGCCAGAACCTTCAGGTAGAGGTGCTGATCGACGAAGGGGCCCTTCTTCAGGCTGCGAGGCATGTCTTCCCTGCTCCCTTATCGCTTGTTCTTGCCGGTACGACGGCGACGCACGATGAGCTTGTCGCTTTCCTTGTTCGGACGACGCGTGCGGCCCTCGGGCTTGCCGTTCCGGTTGACGGGGTGACGACCGCCGGAGGTCTTGCCCTCGCCACCGCCGTGCGGGTGGTCGACCGGGTTCATGACGACGCCGCGGACGGTCGGGCGGACGCCCTTCCAGCGCATGCGGCCGGCCTTGCCCCAGTTGATGTTCGACTGCTCGGCGTTGCCGACCTCGCCGATCGTGGCGCGGCAGCGCACGTCGACGTTGCGGATCTCACCGGAGGGCAGGCGCAGCTGGGCGTACTTGCCCTCGCGGGCGACCAGCTGCACGGACGCGCCGGCGGAGCGGGCCATCTTGGCGCCGCCGCCGGGGCGCAGCTCCACCGCGTGGATGGTGGTGCCCACGGGGATGTTGCGCATCGGCAGGTTGTTGCCGGGCTTGATGTCGGCGTGCGGGCCGGCCTCGACCACGTCGCCCTGCTTCAGCTTGGCCGGGGCCAGGATGTAGCGCTTGGCGCCGTCCGCGTAGTGCAGCAGCGCGATGCGGGCGGTGCGGTTCGGGTCGTACTCGATGTGCGCGACGGTGGCGGGCACGCCGTCCTTGTCGTGGCGACGGAAGTCGACCAGGCGGTACTGGCGCTTGTGGCCGCCGCCCTTGTGACGGGTGGTGATGCGACCGGTGTTGTTGCGGCCGCCGGTCTTGTGCAGCGGACGGAGAAGGGACTTCTCCGGCGTGGACCGGGTGATCTCTGCGAAGTCGGCCACGGACGAGCCACGCAGGCCCGGGGTGGTCGGCTTGTACTTACGGATAGCCATGTGTCAGTTCCTCGATTAAGTGGTCTCCGCACGCCGATCAGGCGAGCGGACCTCCGAAGATGTCGATGGTCCCGTCCTTGAGCGTGACGATGGCACGCTTGGTGGACTTGCGCTGGCCCCACCCGAAGCGGGTGCGACGGCGCTTGCCGGAACGGTTCAGGGTGTTGACCGAGGCCACGTCGACGTTGAAGATGCGCTCCACCGCCTGCTTGATCTCGGACTTGTTGGAGCGCGGGTCGACCAGGAAGGTGTACTTGCCCTCGTCGATCAGACCGTAGCTCTTCTCCGACACGACGGGAGCGATGATCACGTCGCGGGGATCCTTGTTGATGGAGCCGCTCACTGGGCATCCTCCTTCTTGGCGCCGGAAGCCTGGGCCACGTACGCCTCGTAGGCCGCCTGGGTGAACACGACGTCGTCGGAGACGAGCACGTCGTAGGTGTTCAGCTGGTCGGCGTACAGGGTGTGGACCGCGGGCAGGTTGCGGGCGGACAGGGCGGCGACGTCGTCGGCCCGGTCGATCACCAGCAGCACGTTCTTGCGGCCGGTGTTCAGGGACGCGAGGCCCGCCTTGGCGGCCTTGGTGGACGGGGTGGTCCCGGACACGAGGGCCTCGATGACGTGGACGCGGCCGTTGCGGGCGCGGTCCGACAGGGCACCGCGCAGGGCGGCGGCCTTCATCTTCTTGGGGGTGCGCTGCGAGTAGTCACGCGGGGTCGGGCCGTGGACGACGCCACCACCGGTCATGTGCGGGGCGCGGATGGAGCCCTGACGTGCGCGGCCGGTGCCCTTCTGCTTGAACGGCTTGCGACCGGCACCGGACACCTCGCCGCGGCGCTTCGTCTTGTGCGTGCCCTGACGGGCGGCGGCGAGCTGGGCGACGACGACCTGGTGCATGAGCGGCACGTTGGACTGCACGTCGAAGAGCTCGGCGGGCAGATCGACCTGGACGGTCTTCACGGAGTTCTCAGCCATGGTCTCAGGCTCCCTTCACGGCGCTGCGGACGAGCACGACCTGGCCCTTGGAGCCGGGCACCGCGCCCTTGATCAGCAGGAGGTTGTTCTCCACGTCGATGCCGTGGAGGGTCAGGTTCATGGTGGTCTGGCGCACGGCGCCCATGCGACCGGGCATGCGCTGGCCCTTGAACACGCGGCCGGGGGTGGACGCGCCGCCCACGGAGCCGGGCTTGCGGTGGTTCTTGTGCTGGCCGTGCGAGGCGCCCACACCGGCGAAGCCGTGGCGCTTCATGGCGCCGGCGAAGCCCTTGCCCTTGGTGGTGCCCACGACGTCGACCTTCTGGCCGGCCTCGAAGACCTCCACGGTCACGTCCTGGCCGAGCGAGTACTCGGCGGCGTCGGCGGTGCGCAGCTCGACGAGGTGGCGACGCGGGGTCACGCCGGCCTTCTCGAAGTGACCGGCCAGGGGCTTGGTCACGCGGCGGGGATCGATCTGGCCGTAGGCGATCTGCACGGCGGTGTAGCCGTCGGTCTCCTCGGAGCGCAGCTGGGTGACGACGTTCGGGTCTGCCTTGACCACGGTCACAGGGATGAGCTTGTTGTCCTCATCCCAGACCTGGGTCATGCCGAGCTTCGTGCCCAGCAGGCCCTTGATGTTCTGGGTGTTGGTCATAGTCTCTCAGCACCTCCCTCTCAGAGCTTGATCTCGATGTTGACGTCCGCGGGCAGGTCCAGTCGCATGAGCGAGTCGACGGCCTTCGGGGTCGGGTCGATGATGTCGATGAGCCGCTTGTGGGTGCGCATCTCGAAATGCTCGCGGCTGTCCTTGTACTTGTGGGGAGAACGGATAACGCAGTACACGTTCTTCTCCGTCGGCAGCGGCACGGGGCCGACCACCGTCGCGCCTGCGCGCGTGACCGTGTCAACGATCTTGCGGGCCGAGACGTCGATGACCTCGTGGTCGTACGACTTCAGCCGGATGCGGATCTTCTGTCCCGCCATGGCGTCACGCCTCTCTCGTCGGGTGTGCTGTTCCTGTCCCTGTGCGGCGGATCGTGCCCGCCTTCTTGTCCTCCACCCGCGCGGGGCGAATCCGGTCGGACCGGGTTCCTCGCCGCCGCCGGACTCCGGTCCACGCGGTCGGGCGTGTCGCATTCCTGGGAGGGCACACGCCTGTGGCGGGTCGGAGTGGTGACGTCACATCTGGGCCGAGCTGCCGCCGCGAGACACACGACGACAGCGCAATGGCGCTTGAGCAACCGAATCAGTATAGACAGAAGCGGGCCCAGTCCGCCAATCGGCGGGCCGGGCCCGGCGGTCCCCCGGGCTCAGCGGCCCCACTCGGTGGGCGGGCCGGCATTGAGCAGCAGGGTGAAGACGACGGCGACCACGGCGACCGCCAGGAGCGCGCTGACCACCGGATGGCGCAGCACCACGACGAGAAGCCGTTCGAGGGGCCCCCGCTCCCCCGGCGCGCGGTCCACGACCTGCCACCGCGACGCCGGCTCGCCGCGCCGCCGCTGGGCCCGCTCGAACGGGACCGTCATGAACGGGACGATCGTCGAACCGAGGCCGAGGAGTCCGCGGGCCACGGGCCACCGCCCATCGATCCACACGGCGACCGTCACCACGAGGTAGCAGAGGAACACGAAGCCGTGGACGCCGCCGGCGATCGGCACCATCCGCTCCGTGACTCCGCCGTACTTGAGGCCCATGGCGATCAGCAGACCGGCCCAGGTGAACATCTCGGCCATCGCCGTGACGGCGAAGAGGCGGCGCGGGCCGGGCAGGCTCATCGCTCCAGCTCCCCGCCGCGGTTCGCGCGCCGGATGCGCCGGGCACGGTCGATCTCGGGACGGAAGGTCCGCAGCGCCCAGCGCACGGCCACGACGGCCACGGCGAGCACCACGATGAGGATGAGCAGTTCAGGCATGCTCCCCAGCCTAGCCGCCGCCGCCGCGCCGTCGTCGGACACGGCGACGCCCCCGCCTCCGGGGGACCCGGAGACGGGGGCGTCGCGCGTCAGCGGCTCAACGGAGCCACGAGACGGGATGCGTCAGATCACTTGGTGATCTTGGTGACGCGGCCGGAGCCCACGGTGCGGCCACCCTCGCGGATGGCGAAGCCGAGGCCCTCCTCCATGGCGATCGGCTGGATGAGCTCGACCGACATCTCGGTGGTGTCGCCGGGCATGACCATCTCGGTGCCCTCGGGCAGCGTGATGACGCCGGTGACGTCGGTGGTGCGGAAGTAGAACTGCGGGCGGTAGTTCGAGTAGAACGGGTTGTGACGGCCACCCTCGTCCTTGGACAGGATGTAGACGTTCGCCTCGAAGTTGGTGTGCGGGGTGATGGAGCCCGGCTCCACCACGACCTGGCCGCGCTCCACGTCGTCGCGCTTCAGGCCGCGCAGCAGCAGACCGCAGTTCTCGCCGGCCCAGGCCTCGTCGAGCTGCTTGTGGAACATCTCGATGCCGGTGACGGTGGTCTTCTGCACGTCGCGGATGCCGACGATCTCGACCTCGGAGTTGATCTTCAGGGTGCCGCGCTCGGCGCGACCGGTCACCACGGTGCCACGACCGGTGATGGTGAAGACGTCCTCGATCGGCATCAGGAACGGCTTGTCCTTGTCGCGGACCGGGTCCGGGATGAACTCGTCCACGGCCTCCATGAGGTCCTCGACGGACTTGACCCACTGGGGGTCGCCCTCGAGGGCCTTCAGACCGGAGGTGCGGATGACCGGGGCCTCGTCGCCGTCGAAGTCCTGGGAGGACAGCAGCTCGCGGACCTCCATCTCGACGAGCTCGAGGAGCTCCTCGTCCTCGACCATGTCCGACTTGTTCAGGGCCACGAGCAGGGCCGGCACGCCGACCTGGCGGGCCAGGAGCACGTGCTCACGGGTCTGGGCCATCGGGCCGTCGGTGGCGGCGACCACGAGGATCGCGCCGTCCATCTGAGCGGCGCCGGTGATCATGTTCTTGATGTAGTCGGCGTGACCGGGGGCGTCCACGTGGGCGTAGTGACGCTTCTCGGTCTGGTACTCCACGTGGGAGATGTTGATGGTGATGCCGCGCTGACGCTCCTCGGGGGCGGAGTCGATCGTCGCGAAGTCACGGGCCTCGTTCAGGTCCGGGTACTTGTCGTACAGGACCTTCGAGATGGCGGCGGTCAGCGTGGTCTTGCCGTGGTCAACGTGGCCGATGGTGCCGATGTTGACGTGCGGCTTCGTCCGCTCGAACTTTGCCTTTGCCACTAGTTCCTCCTAAGAACTGGTTCATCGTCAAGAAGACTGCTCAGCCGCCTGCGACGTGCTGACAACTTGACTGAGTCTACTCGGATGGTGCGGGGTTGGGGAAATCCCGGCCTCACGAGGGCCAGTCCGGTTCCAGGCCGTCGGGACCGCCGGAAGCGGACCGGACCTGACCCGTCCTGATCGCGGACCGCCGCGCCGGGGAGGGCGGTCCGGTCGCCCCGGGCCGGCCGCGGCTGCGGCGGCCGACCCGGGGCAGGTCGTTCAGAGCAGGTGACCTGCGGTCACTCGCCCTGGGACTTCTGGATGATCTCGTCCGCCACGGCCTTGGGGACCTCGGCGTAGGAGTGGAAGGTCATCGAGTACACCGCGCGGCCCTGCGTCTTGGAGCGCAGGTCGCCGATGTAGCCGAACATCTCCGACAGCGGCACGAGGGCGTTGACCACCTTCACGCCGGTGGCGTCCTCCATGGACTGGATCTGGCCGCGGCGGGAGTTCAGGTCGCCGATGACGTCGCCCATGAACTCCTCGGGGGTGCGGACCTCCACGGCCATCAGCGGCTCGAGGATGATCGGGTTGGCCTTGCGGACACCCTCCTTGAAGGCCTGGGAGCCGGCGATCTTGAACGCCATCTCCGAGGAGTCGACGTCGTGGTACGCGCCGTCGAGCAGGGTGGCCTTCACGCCGACCATCGGGTAGCCGGCCAGCACGCCGAACTGCATGGCGTCCTGGATGCCCGCGTCCACCGAGGGGATGTACTCGCGGGGCACGCGACCGCCGGTGACGGCGTTCTCGAACTCGTAGACCTCGCCCTCGGCGGTGTCCAGGGGCTCGAAGGACAGCTGCACCTTGGCGAACTGGCCGGAGCCGCCGGTCTGCTTCTTGTGCGTGTAGTCGACCTTGTCGACCTTGCGCTTGATGGTCTCGCGGTACGCGACCTGGGGCTTGCCCACGTTGGCCTCGACCTTGAACTCGCGCTTCATACGGTCCACGAACACGTCCAGGTGGAGCTCGCCCATGCCGCCGATCTCGGTCTGGCCGGTCTCCTCGTTGAGGTTCACGCGGAACGTGGGGTCCTCGGCGACGAGCTTCTGGATGGCGGTGGAGAGCTTCTCCTGGTCACCCTTGGTCTTCGGCTCGATGGCCACGGAGATCACGGGCTCCGGGAAGGTCATCGACTCGAGGATGATCGGGTTCGCGGGATCGCACAGGGTGTCGCCCGTGGTGGTGTCCTTGAGGCCGATCACGGCGTAGATGTGGCCGGCGACCACCTCGTCCACCGGGTTCTCCTTGTTGGCGTGCATCTGGAACAGCTTGCCGATGCGCTCCTTCTTGCCCTTGGTGGCGTTGAGGATCTGCGCACCGGACTCCAGGCGGCCGGAGTACACGCGGATGAAGGTCAGCGTGCCGAAGAAGGGGTGCGTGGCGATCTTGAAGGCGAGCGCCGAGAACGGGGCCTCCTTCGACGCCTCGCGCTCCAGCACCTCCTCCTCGTCGTTCACGGCGTGGCCCTTGACGGAGCCGGCGTCCAGCGGGTTCGGCAGGTAGGCGACCACGGCGTCCAGCATCGGCTGCACGCCACGGTTCTTGAACGCGGAGCCGCAGAACACCGGGTAGGCCTCGGCGTTCACGGTCAGCTGGCGCACGCCGGCCTGGATCTCCTCGACGGTGAGCTCCTCGCCCTCGAGGTACTTCTCCATGAGCTCCTCGGAGGTCTCGGCGACGGCCTCGACGAGCTCGTTGCGGTACTCCTCGGCCTTCTCCTGGAGCTCGGCGGGGATCTCGCGGGTCTCATAGGAGGCGCCCATGGTGACGTCGCCCTTGGCGTCACCCGGCCACACGAAGGCCTTCATGGAGAGCAGGTCGACGACGCCCACGAAGTCGTTCTCGGCGCCGATCGGCAGCTGCATCACGAGCGGACGCGCGCCGAGGCGCTTCACGATGGTGTCGACGGTGAAGTAGAAGTCCGCGCCCAGCTTGTCCATCTTGTTGACGAAGCAGATGCGCGGGACGTTGTACTTGTCCGCCTGGCGCCACACGGTCTCCGACTGGGGCTCCACGCCCTCCTTGCCGTCGAACACGGCGACGGCGCCGTCGAGCACGCGCAGCGAGCGCTCCACCTCGACCGTGAAGTCCACGTGGCCGGGGGTGTCGATGATGTTGATCTGGTGGTCGTTCCAGAAGCAGGTCACCGCGGCGGAGGTGATGGTGATGCCGCGCTCCTTCTCCTGCTCCATCCAGTCCGTCGTCGCGCCGCCGTCGTGGGTCTCGCCCAGCTTGTGGTTGACACCCGTGTAGAACAGGATGCGCTCGGTGGTGGTGGTCTTGCCGGCATCGATGTGGGCCATGATGCCGATGTTGCGGACCTTGTGCAGGTCGGTCAGCACGTCCTGTGCCACGGTGTCTCCCTTGGTCGGGTGGAATGGGGGGGCTCGTGAGGTGGATGCGGTGGGTGGCCCGTCCGAGAGGACGCACCTGCGGCCCGAGGCGCGGATCGCGCGCCCCGGGCCACACGGATCACCAGCGGTAGTGGGCGAAGGCCTTGTTGGCCTCGGCCATCTTGTGGGTGTCCTCGCGACGCTTCACGGCGCCGCCCAGGCCGTTCGAGGCGTCCAGGATCTCGTTCATCAGACGCTCGGTCATGGTCTTCTCACGGCGGGCCTTGGAGAAGCCGACCAGCCAGCGCAGGGCCAGGGCCGTGGAGCGGCCCGGCTTGACCTCGACGGGCACCTGGTAGGTGGCGCCGCCGACGCGGCGGGAGCGCACCTCGAGGGCCGGCTTGATGTTGTCCATGGCCTTCTTGAGGGTGGCCACGGGATCGGCGCCGTTCTTGGCACGGGCGCCCTCGAGCGCGCCGTACACGATGCGCTCGGCGGTGGACTTCTTGCCGTCGACGAGCACCTTGTTGATCAGCTGCGTGACCAGCGGGGAGCCGTAGACGGGATCGACGACGAGGGGGCGCTTCGGCGCAGGACCCTTACGAGGCATTACTTCTTCTCCTTCTTGGCGCCGTAGCGGGAGCGGGCCTGGCCGCGGTTCTTCACGCCCTGGGTGTCGAGGGCGCCGCGCACGATCTTGTAGCGCACGCCGGGCAGGTCCTTCACACGACCGCCGCGGACGAGCACGATCGAATGCTCCTGCAGGTTGTGGCCCTCGCCGGGGATGTAGGCCGTGACCTCGATGCCGCCGTTCAGGCGCACACGGGCGACCTTGCGCAGCGCCGAGTTCGGCTTCCTGGGCGTGGTGGTGTACACACGGGTGCACACGCCACGACGCATGGGGTTCCCCTGCAGGGCAGGGGCCTTCGTATTGACGACCTTGGGTGAGCGGCCCTTGCGGACCAGCTGCTGAATCGTAGGCACTCTTCAGCCTTCCTGTGTTTCGGTGATCGCTGACGTGATCGACCGGCGCCCGGGGCGCCGGCTGCTCGTTCCTCTGCTCTGCCTCTCCCTGTGGGGGCTCGCAACGAGCAGACGTCCGCAGGCGTGCAAAAGTGTGGCATCTGCCGCGCAATGACCCCGCGACCCGGACAGCGTCCAATTTGCCACACGAAAAACAATCCTTGACAGCATAGCACGCCCCGGCGCCGTCGACGAGCCGGCCCCGCACGCCAAGGGGCCCGCCGCTCCCCCGCGTGAGCGGCGGAACGGCGGGCCCCCTGGGGGACGGGGATCAGGCGCGGAAGTCGCCCCCGCGGTCGTAGTCGTCCAACGAGACGGCGTGGAAGTCGTTCTCGCCGAGCGACTGGTCCAGACCCGGGTAGTCGAAGTCCGCGAAGCCGGCCGGCGAGGCGAACAGGTTGGCCTTCGCCTCCTCCGTCGGCTCCACGACGGTCTTCGTGTAGCGGTCCAGGCCCGTGCCGGCCGGGATCAGCTTGCCGATGATCACGTTCTCCTTCAGGCCCAGCAGCGGGTCGGACTTGCCCTCCATGGCCGCCTGCGTCAGGACGCGGGTCGTCTCCTGGAAGGACGCGGCCGACAGCCACGAGTCCGTGGCCAGCGAGGCCTTCGTGATGCCCATCAGCTCGTCGCGGCCGGAGGCCGGCTGGCGGCCCTCAGCGACGGCGGCGCGGTTGGCGGCCACGAAGCGCGCCCGGTCCGTGAGCTCGCCCGGCAGCAGGTCGGTGTCACCGGACTCGATGACGGTGATGCGACGCAGCATCTGCCGGACGATGACCTCCACGTGCTTGTCGTGGATGCCCACGCCCTGGGACTGGTACACGTTCTGCACCTCGTCCACGAGGAACCGCTGCGCGGCCCGCGGGCCGAGCACGCGCAGGACCTGCTTCGGGTCCACGGCGCCGGCCACGAGCTGCGTGCCCACCGGCACGTGCTCGCCGTCGGCCACGAGGATGCGCGCACGGCGCAGCACCGGGTAGGCGATCTCCTCGGAGCCGTCGTCCGGCGTGAGCAGCAGGCGCACGGACGCCTCGGTGTCCTCGATGGTCACGCGGCCGGCGACCTCGGAGATCGGGGCCACGCCCTTCGGGGTGCGGGCCTCGAAGAGCTCCTGGATGCGGGGCAGACCCTGCGTGATGTCGTCGGCCGAGGCCACACCGCCGGTGTGGAACGTGCGCATGGTGAGCTGGGTGCCCGGCTCACCGATCGACTGGGCCGCGATGATGCCGACGGCCTCGCCGATGTCCACCAGCTGACCGGTGGCCATGGAGCGGCCGTAGCACTTCGCGCAGGTGCCCACGGCGGACTCGCAGGTCAGGACCGAGCGGACCTTGATCTCCGTGACGCCGGCGGCCACCAGCTCGCCGATCAGCACGTCGCCCACGTCCGCACCGGCCGAGGCCAGCACCGTGCCGTCCTCGCCCGTGACGTCCTGGGCCAGCGTGCGGGCGAAGGCCGAGTTCTCGACCTGCTCGTGGGCCACCAGCTCGCCGTCGGCGTTCGGGGCGGCGATCGTGACGGACAGGCCGCGCTCGGTGCCGCAGTCGTCCTCGCGGACGATGACGTCCTGGGACACATCGACGAGACGACGGGTCAGGTAGCCCGAGTTCGCGGTCTTCAGCGCGGTGTCCGCGAGGCCCTTGCGGGCGCCGTGGGTGGCGGAGAAGTACTCGAGCACGGACAGGCCCTCGCGGTACGAGGACTTGATCGGACGCGGGATGATCTCACCCTTCGGGTTGGCCACGAGGCCGCGGATGCCCGCGATCTGGCGCACCTGGAGCCAGTTGCCTCGCGCACCGGAGGACACCATGCGGTTGATGGTGTTGAGCTCCGGCAGGCCGTCCTTCATGGCCGCGGCGACCTCGTCGGTGGCCTTGTTCCAGATGTCGATCAGCTCGGAGCGACGCTCGTCGTCCGCGATCAGGCCCTTGTCGTACTGCTGCTGCACGCGCTGGGCCTGCTCCTCGTAGCCCTCCATGATGGCGGCCTTGTCGAAGTCGGAGGTGATGTCCGAGATCGCCACGGTCACACCCGACCAGGTGCCCCAGTGGAAGCCGGCGTCCTTGAGGTTGTCCAGCGTCTGCGCGGTGACGACCATCGGGTAGCGCTCGGCCAGGTCGTTGACCAGCTGACCGAGGGTGCCCTTGGTCGCCTGCTTGTCCAGCCACGGGTAGTCGTCCGGCAGCAGCTCGTTGAACAGCACCTTGCCCAGGGTGGTCTCGATGAGGGCGATCTCGCCCTCGGACCAGCCCTCGGGGGCCGGCACGTCCGCCGACGGCACGAAGCCCTCGACGCCGATCCGCGCGGGCGCGTTCAGGTGCAGGTCGCCGCCGTCGAACGCCATGATGGCCTCGCCGACGGTCGCGTACAGGTTGCCCGCGCCGACCTCGTCCGGACGCACCGTGGTGAGGTGGTTCAGTCCGATGATCATGTCCTGGGCCGGCACGGCGACCGCGCGGCCGTCCGAGGGCTTCAGGATGTTGTGGCTCGAGAGCATGAGCAGGCGCGCCTCGGCCTGGGCCTCCGGCGACAGGGGCAGGTGGACCGCCATCTGGTCGCCGTCGAAGTCCGCGTTGAACGCGGAGCAGACCAGCGGGTGCAGCTGCAGGGCCTTGCCTTCCACGAGCTGCGGCTCGAAGGCCTGGATGCCCAGACGGTGCAGGGTGGGGGCGCGGTTCAGCAGGACCGGGTGCTCGGTGATGACCTCCTCGAGCACGTCCCAGACCTGCGGACGGAAGCGCTCCACCATGCGCTTGGCGGACTTGATGTTCTGCGCGTGGTTCAGGTCCACGAGACGCTTCATCACGAACGGCTTGAACAGCTCCAGCGCCATCTGCTTCGGCAGGCCGCACTGGTGCAGCTTGAGCTGGGGACCCACCACGATGACCGAGCGGCCCGAGTAGTCCACGCGCTTGCCGAGCAGGTTCTGACGGAACCGGCCCTGCTTACCCTTGAGCATGTCGGAGAGTGACTTGAGCGGGCGGTTGCCCGGGCCGGTCACCGGCCGGCCGCGGCGGCCGTTGTCGAACAGCGAGTCCACGGCCTCCTGCAGCATGCGCTTCTCGTTGTTGACGATGATCTCGGGCGCGCCGAGGTCGAGCAGCCGCTTCAGGCGGTTGTTGCGGTTGATCACGCGACGGTACAGGTCGTTGAGGTCGGAGGTCGCGAAGCGGCCGCCGTCCAGCTGCACCATCGGACGCAGCTCCGGCGGGATCACCGGGACGGCGTCCAGGACCATGCCCTCGGGCGAGTTGTCCGTGGTCAGGAACGCGTTGACGACCTTCAGGCGCTTCAAGGCGCGGGTCTTGCGCTGGCCCTTGCCCGTCTTGATGGTCTCACGCAGCATCTCGGACTCGGCCTCGAGGTCGAAGGTCTGCAGGCGACGCTGGATCGCCTCCGCGCCCATCGAGCCCTCGAAGTACTGGCCGTACTTGTCCCGCATGGCGCGGTACAGACCCTCGTCGCCCTCGAGGTCGGCGACCTTGAGGTTCTTGAAGCGGTCCCAGACCTGCTCCTTGCGGTCCAGGTCCGCGTCCGCGCGCTTGCGGATCTGCGCCATGGTCTTGTCCGCGGCGTCGCGGGCCTTCTTCTTCTCGGCGGCCTTGGCGCCCTCGGACTCCAGCTTGGCCAGGTCCTTCTCGAGGTCGGCGGCCACCGCGGCGATGTCGGAGTCACGCTGGTCGGCCAGGACACGGGTCTCCTGGTCGTACTCGGCCTGGAGGTTGGCCAGGTCGCGGTGCCGGGCCTCCTCGTCCACCGAGGTGATCATGTACGCCGCGAAGTAGATGACCTTCTCGAGGTCCTTCGGCGCCAGGTCCAGCAGGTAGCCCAGGCGCGAGGGCACGCCCTTGAAGTACCAGATGTGGGTGACCGGCGCAGCCAGCTCGATGTGGCCCATGCGGTCGCGGCGCACCTTCGAGCGGGTCACCTCGACGCCGCAGCGCTCGCAGATGATGCCCTTGAAGCGCACGCGCTTGTACTTGCCGCACGCGCACTCCCAGTCACGGGTGGGGCCGAAGATCTTCTCGCAGAAGAGTCCGTCCTTCTCCGGCTTCAGGGTGCGGTAGTTGATGGTCTCCGGCTTCTTGACCTCGCCGTAGGACCAGCGGCGGATGTCCTCCGCCGTGGCCAGGCCGATGCGCATCAGGCCGAAAGAGTTGTCAGTGGACATGCTGTTCACGCTCATGCTCCGGTGAACTCCCTTGGTTCAGTGGTTCTCAGGTGACGTCTTGTGGATGCGGGATCGGGCCCGGCTCAGACTTCCTCCACCGAGCTGGGCTCGGCGTGGGAGAGGTCGATGCCCAGCTCCTCGGCGGCGCGGTAGACCTCGTCCTCCGCGTCGCGCATCTCGATGGCCTGGCCGTCGGCGGAGAGGACCTCCACGTTCAGGCAGAGGGACTGCATCTCCTTGATGAGCACCTTGAAGGACTCGGGAACACCCGGCTCCGGGATGTTCTCGCCCTTGACGATGGCCTCGTAGACCTTCACGCGGCCGTGGATGTCGTCGGACTTGATGGTCAGCAGCTCCTGGAGGGTGAACGCCGCGCCGTACGCCTCGAGCGCCCACACCTCCATCTCGCCGAAGCGCTGGCCGCCGAACTGGGCCTTACCGCCCAGCGGCTGCTGCGTGATCATCGAGTACGGGCCCGTGGAACGGGCGTGGATCTTGTCGTCCACCAGGTGGTGCAGCTTGAGCATGTACATGTAGCCCACGGACACCGGGTCCGGAAACGGCTCGCCGGTGCGGCCGTCGAACAGCTGCGCCTTGCCGCTGTCGCTCATGAGACGGTCGCCGTCGCGGGTCACGTTCACGTGGCCGAGCAGGCCCGTGATCTCGTACGCCTCGGCGCCGTCGAACACCGGGGTGGCCACGTTGACCGGACCGGACTGCCGCGGGAAGTTCGGCAGGTCCTTGATCCACTCCGGCTCGCCCTGGATGTCCCAGCCGCGCGAGGCGGCCCAGCCCAGGTGCAGCTCCATGACCTGGCCGAGGTTCATGCGGCCGGGGACGCCGAGCGGGTTCAGCACGATGTCCACCGGGGTGCCGTCCGCCAGGAACGGCATGTCCTCGAGCGGCAGGATCTTCGAGATGACGCCCTTGTTGCCGTGGCGGCCGGCCATCTTGTCGCCGTCGGTGATCTTGCGCTTCTGCGCCACGTAGACGCGCACCAGCTGGTTCACGCCCGGGGGCAGGTCGTCGTCCTCGTCGCGGTCGAAGATGCGCACGCCGATGACGGTGCCGGACTCGCCGTGCGGCACCTTCAGGGACGTGTCGCGGACCTCGCGGGACTTCTCGCCGAAGATCGCGCGCAGCAGGCGCTCCTCCGGGGTCAGCTCGGTCTCGCCCTTCGGGGTCACGCGGCCGACCAGGATGTCGCCGGCCTCCACCTCGGCGCCGATGTGGATGATGCCGCGCTCGTCGAGCTGCGAGAGCACCTCCTCGGACACGTTGGGGATGTCGCGCGTGATCTCCTCGGCGCCCAGCTTGGTGTCGCGGGCGTCGACCTCGTGCTCCTCGATGTGGATCGAGGTGAGGACGTCCTCCGAGACCATGCGCTGGGACAGGATGATCGCGTCCTCGTAGTTCAGGCCCTCCCAGGGCATGAACGCGACGAGGAGGTTCTTGCCGAGCGCGAGCTCGCCGTTGTCCGTGGCGGGACCGTCGGCGATGATGCTCAGCGGCTCCACCCGCTCGCCCTCGGAGACGCGCACCCGCTGGTTGTAGGCGTTGCCCTGGTTCGAGCGGGCGAACTTCATGATCGGGTAGTGCGTGGTGGTGCCGTCGTCGTTCATGACGGTCACCAGGTCCGCGGCCACCTCGGTCACGACGCCGCCCTGGGTGGCCGTCACGGAGTCGCCCGCGTCCACGGCCACGTACTTCTCCATGCCGGTGCCCACGTAGGGGGCCTCGGAGCGGAGCAGCGGCACGGCCTGACGCTGCATGTTCGCGCCCATGAGCGCGCGGTTGGCGTCGTCGTGCTCGAGGAACGGGATCAGGGCGGTGGCCGCCGACACCATCTGGCGCGGGGACACGTCCATGTAGTCGATCTCGTCCACGGTCGAGAGCACGGGCTCGCCGTCGCCGCCGCGCTGGCGGCAGAGCACGAACTCCTCCTCGAACCGGCCGTCCTCATCCACCGGGGCGTTCGCCTGGGCGATCTGGAAGGCCAGCTCGTCGTCGGCGGTCAGGTAGTCCACGGTGTCCGTGACCCGGCCGTCGACCACGCGGCGGTACGGGGTCTCGATGAAGCCGAAGGAGTTGATCCGGCCGAAGGTCGCCAGCGACCCGATGAGGCCGATGTTCGGGCCTTCCGGGGTCTCGATGGGGCACATGCGGCCGTAGTGCGACGGGTGGACGTCACGGACCTCCATGCCGGCACGGTCGCGGGACAGGCCGCCCGGGCCGAGCGCGGACAGGCGACGCTTGTGCGTCAGGCCGGCCAGCGGGTTGTTCTGGTCCATGAACTGGGACAGCTGCGAGGTGCCGAAGAACTCCTTGATCGCCGCCACCACGGGGCGGATGTTGATCAGGGTCTGCGGGGTGATCGCCTCGACGTCCTGGGTGGTCATGCGCTCGCGCACGACGCGCTCCATGCGGGACAGGCCGGTGCGGATCTGGTTCTCGATCAGCTCGCCCACCGCACGGATGCGACGGTTGCCGAAGTGGTCGATGTCGTCGATCTCCACGCGCACATCCACCGGCTCGCCGTCGCGCGTGCCCTTGATGACGGTCTCGCCGGCGTGCAGCGCGGCGATGAAGTGCACCATCTGGACGATGTCGTCCTCGGTGAGCACAGACGCGTTGGGGTCGCCGAGGTGCACGTCCACGCCGAGCTTGCGGTTGAGCTTGTAGCGGCCCACCTTGGCGAGGTCGTAGCGCTTCGGGGTGAAGTACAGGTTGTTCAGCAGCGTCTGCGCGGCGTCGACGGCGGCCGGCTCGCCCGGGCGCAGCTTGCGGTAGATGTCGAGCAGGGCCTCGTCCTGGTCCGCGGTGCCGTCCTTCTCGAGGGTGGCGCGGATGGAGTCGTAGTGGCCGAACTCCTCCAGGATGCGGGACTCGGTCCAGCCCATGGCCTTGAGCAGCACCGTCACGGGCTGCTTGCGCTTGCGGTCGAGGCGGACGCCGACCTGGTCACGCTTGTCCACCTCGAGCTCGAACCAGGCGCCGCGCGAGGGGATGATCTTCGCGGAGAAGATCTCCTTGTCCGAGGTCTTGTCCGGGGTGCGCTCGAAGTAGGCGCCCGGGGAGCGGACCAGCTGGGAGACGACGACGCGCTCGGTGCCGTTGATGATGAACGTGCCGTTGCGGGTCATCAGCGGGAAGTCGCCCATGAAGACGGTCTGCTGCTTGATCTCGCCGGTCGTGTTGTTCATGAACTCGGCCTTGACGTACAGCGGGGCGGAGAAGGTCGCGTCGCGATCCTTGCACTCCTCCTCCGTCATCTTCGCGTCGGCGAACTCGGGCTCGGCGAAGGACAGGGACATGGTGCCCTGGAAGTCCTCGATCGGGGAGATCTCCTCGAAGATGTCCGTCAGTCCCGAGGTGACGGGCACGGAGTGGTCGTCGGCGGCCAGGGCGGCGTCCACGCGCGCGGCCCACCGCTCATTGCCGATCAGGCGGTCGAACGACTCGGTCTGCAGCGCCAGCAGGTCCGGCACGTCCAGCGGCTCGGAGATCTTGGCGAAGGAGACGCGTCCGGCGGAGGCGCCGGATCGCGGGGAGACGGTAGCGGTTTCGTTGGAGGTGCTCGAGGCGACCACGTAGGATCCTTCCACAGGCCTTCTGGGTTCCGTTCGCTCCCCTGCCGCGAGACGGCGGCGCCGGCCCACCGCTATATGAAGGCCGTGCGGAACCGTGCGGGCCACGGCGGGACGCGAGGTCCTGCGGGCGGCACGGAACAGGGGAGATGCAAAGATCCATCCTATCCGCGCCCGTCGCCCCTGTCCAGCCGGGGGTGCGTGACCCGGGACGCCACGAGGCCCCCGGTCCGCAGCGCGGGTCCGGGGGCCTCGTGAGGAGGCGTGATGCGGCTCAGGCCGCGATCATCACTTGAGGGTGACGGTGGCGCCGGCGCCCTCGAGCTGCTCCTTGGCCTTCTCGGCGGTCTCCTTGTTGACGCCCTCGAGGATGGGCTTGGGAGCGCCGTCCACCAGGTCCTTGGCCTCCTTCAGGCCGAGGGAGGTGAGGGCGCGCACCTCCTTGATGACGCCGATCTTCTTGTCGCCGGCGGCCTCGAGGACGACGTCGAACTCGTCCTTCTCCTCGGCGGCGGCGGCCTCGGCACCACCGGCGGCACCGCCGGCGGCGGCCACGGCCACGGGGGCGGCGGCGGTGACGTCGAACTTCTCCTCGAACGCCTTGATGAACTCGGACAGCTCGATGAGGGTCAGCTCCTCGAACGCGGCGAGCAGCTCTTCGGTGGTCAGCTTGGCCATGATGGCTCCTTTACGGGTACGTCTTGACTACGTGTGAAGTGGTGGGCCGTGCAGCCCGGGGCGGACTGCTCAGGCAGCCTCGCCCTGCGCGGCGCGCAGCGCCTCGACCGTGCGGACGGTCTTGGACAGCGGCGCCTGGAACAGGGCGGCAGCCTTGGACATGCTGCCCTTCATCGCGCCGGCGAACTTGGCCAGCAGCACCTCGCGGGACTCGAGGTCCGCGAGCTTCTTGATGCCGGCCTCGTCCAGGGGCTGGCCATCCATGTAGCCGCCCTTGAGCACGAGCTTCTCGTGATCCTTGGCAAAGTCACGCAGGGCCTTCGCGACGTTGACCGGGTCCCCGGTCACGAACGCGATCGCGGTGGGACCGGACAGGTGAGCCTCGAGGCCCTCCAGACCGGCGTCCTTGGCCGCGATCTCGGCCAGCGTGTTCTTCGCCACGGCGTAGGTCGCGTCCTGACGGATGGAGTCGCGCAGCTGCTTGAGCTCCGTCACCGTCAGGCCACGGTATTCCGTCAGAACAGCGGCGCTGGACTCACGGAACAGGTCCGTGAGCTCAGCCACCGCCGACTCCTTCGCGGACGTCGCCATGGCACTCCTCTCGATGATGCGTGGGAACCGCCACCCCGAGACGAGAAAGCGCCCCGTGCAGATGCACGGGGCGCAGCAGGAGCATCGACGCGGCCGGACCCGGAGGGTCGACGTGCGGATGCGAGCGTGGCTCACGTTCACCTGCGCGGGCCGTCTCCGTCAGGGAGATCCTTCGGTGGGCTCTGCCCGGAGGCAGGGCACCACGACCGGCGGTCTTCGGTAGGCACCAGCGTACACGTCCGGGGCGGGCCCGCAAAATCGACCCGGGACGACGCCGGCCGGTCGTCCCCGCTGCGGGGACGACCGGCCGACGTCGTGGGCCCCGATCACCGGGGCCGCGTGGCTCAGAGCTCGGAGGAGTCCACCGAGGTCACGTTCGGGTCCATGGGCACGCCCGGGCCGAAGGTGGTGGCCACGGTGGCCTTGGAGATGTAGCGGCCCTTGGAGGAGGACGGCTTCAGACGCAGGACCTCCTCGAGGGCTGCGGCGTAGTTCTCCACCAGGGCCTTGGCCTCGAAGGAGGTCTTGCCGATGATGAAGTGCAGGTTGGAGTGCTTGTCGACGCGGAAGTCGATCTTGCCGCCCTTGATGTCGGCCACGGCCTTGGCCACGTCCGGGGTCACGGTGCCGGTCTTGGGGTTCGGCATCAGGTTGCGGGGGCCGAGCACCTTGCCCAGACGGCCGACCTTGCCCATGAGCTCCGGGGAGGCCACGGCGGCGTCGAAGTCCACCCAGCCCTCGGAGATCCGGGCGATCAGGTCGTCGTCGCCCACGACGTCCGCGCCGGCGGCGCGGGCGGCCTCGGCGCGGTCACCGGTGGCGAACACGACGACGCGGGCGGTCTTGCCGGTGCCGTGGGGCAGGCTCACGGAGCCGCGGACCATCTGGTCGGCCTTGCGGGGGTCGACCGAGAGGCGGAGGGCCACCTCCACGGTGGCGTCGGTCTTGGAGGGGTTGGTCTCCTTGGCGAGGCGGATCGCCTCCACCGGCGAGTACAGATCCTCGCCGATCGCGGCCTTGGCCGCCTTGTATGCCTTGCTGCGCTGTGCCATCTGCGTTCTTCTCCTTGTGCAGTCGTGGTCTGCGGGCCGCGCTCGGCCCTGCCACTGGAAGGGGGTGGGGGTGGGCGTCAGCCCTCGACGGTGATGCCCATCGAGCGGGCGGTGCCCGCGATGATCTTGGCGGCGGCCTGGACGTCGTTGGCGTTCAGGTCCTCCATCTTGGTCTGGGCGATCTCCTCGCACTGGGCCTGGGTCAGCGTGCCGACCTTGGCCGTGTGCGGGGTGGCGGAGCCCTTGGCGACGCCGGCGGCCTTCTTGATGAGCTCGGCGGCCGGCGGGGTCTTGGTCACGAAGGTGAACGAGCGGTCCTCGTACACGGTGATCTCGACCGGGACCACGTTGCCGCGCTGCGACTCGGTGGCGGCGTTGTACGCCTTGCAGAACTCCATGATGTTCACGCCGTGCTGGCCCAGGGCGGGGCCGATGGGCGGGGCCGGGTTGGCGGCGCCGGCCTGGATCTGAAGCTTGATCAGACCGGTGACCTTCTTCTTGGGAGCCATGAGTGGATCCTTCTCTCACTGGGGGACCCTCGGCGCAGGAGCGCACCGGGGGCGGTGGCCGCCGTGGCGCGGCGGCCGGTGCCGCGTCCGGGCCGGCAGGCGGCCGGCCCGGTGCGGAAGCGTCGGGTGTCCTCAGATGGCCTTGGTCACCTGGTTGAAGGACAGCGTCACGGGGGTCTCGCGCTCGAAGATCGAGACGAGCACCACGAGCTGCTGGGCCTCCGGCTTGATCTCGGAGATCGTGGCCGGGAGGGTCTCGAACGGGCCGTCGTTGACGGTGACCGACTCGCCGACCTCGAAGTCCACGTGGATCGCGGGGGCGGCGGGCGCGCCGGACTCGGCCGCGGCGGGGACGGCCAGGCCGGCCTTCTCGGCGGCGCGGGCGGCCTCCTGGATCACGGACGGGGCGAGCATGTCGTACACCTCGTCCAGGCTGAGCGGCTGCGGGTGGTGGGCGTCGTTGCCCACGAAGCCCGTGACGCCCGGGGTGTGCCGTACGACGCCCCACGAGGCGTCGTCGAGGTCCATGCGGACGAGCACGTAGCCCGGGATGCGCACGCGCGAGACGATCTTGCGCGTGGTGTTCTTGATCTCCACGACCTCCTCCATGGGGACCTCGATCTCGTAGATCGAGTCCTCCATGTCCTGGGTCAGGATGCGGGCCTCGAGGTTCGTCTTCACGCGCTTCTCGTAGCCGGCGTAGGTGTGGACGACGTACCAGTCGCCGGGCTGGCGGCGCAGGCGGGTGCGCAGCTCCTCGGCGGGGTCCACGGCGGGCTCGTCGTCGGACTGCTCCTCGACGGGGGTCGGTGCGTCCTCGCCCTCGGCGACGGCCAGGTCGGCCTCCTGCACGGTGGCCTCGGCGGTCTCGTCACCGCTGCCGGCGACCTCGTCCAGGGCGTCCTCGACGGGCGTGCCGGCGTCCTGCGCGGTCTCGGCGGTCTCCTCGGCCACGGCGTCCTCCGACATCGGGACGGACTCCTCGGCGGGCTGACGATCCAGTTCCTGCTCGGACACGGTTCCTGCTTTCTGCTGACGGACGGCGGGCCCTGCCGTCGGGGAGGGCCCTCACGGGCGTGCGGGGGACGCGTCCTGCGACGTCGGGACCGTCCGCGCCGGGCTCAGAGGCCGCCGGCGCCGAACAGGAGACCCGCCACGGTGCCGAACACCCAGTCCAGCCCCATGACCAGCAGGATCATGAACGCCACGAAGGCGAGCACCACTCCGGTCGTGCGCAGCAGCTCCTCGCTCGTGGGGGTGACGACCTTGCGGAGCTCGTCCACCACCTGGCGCAGGAACAGCGCGATCCGCGCGAACAGCCCGCGACGCTGCCTGCTCGGCGTGGGGGCGGGCCCCCCGCCGTTCGCCGCCATCTCAGTCACGTGGCCTCACTCGTCGGATCGCCGAATCGCTTTCTACACGTCCGATGCCGAGCACAAGGCTCGGCATCGAGCAGGGCAGACAGGACTCGAACCTGCAACCTGCGGTTTTGGAGACCGCTGCGCTACCAATTGCGCCACTACCCTTCGGACCGACGGAGCCGGCCGAACCCTCGTGGGATCGACCGTGAACGCGGTACCGGAGATCCAGGATACGCCATCGGGCGGCGGGAGTCGAACGGGCCCCGGGCAGTCAGTACCCTGGCAGGACGGAGCCCCGCTCCGCCCCGCCCTCCCCGTCGAGCTCGAAGAAGGTCCCCATGGCCGCGCCCGCCCGCCGCGTCTCCGCCCGTCTGTCCGCCATCGCCCCCTCCGCCACCCTCGCCGTCGACGCCCGCGCCAAGGAGCTCAAGGCCGCCGGGCGCCCGGTGATCGGCTTCGGCGCCGGCGAGCCCGACTTCCCCACCCCGGACTACATCGTGGAGGCCGCCGTCGCCGCGGCCCGGGACCCGAAGAACCACCGCTACTCCCCCGCCGCCGGCCTGCCCGAGCTGCGCGAGGCGATCGCGGCCAAGACGCTGCGCGACTCCGGCGTGTCCCTCGAGGCCGCCCAGGTGCTCGTGACCAACGGCGGGAAGCAGGCCGTGTACAACGCCTTCGCCGCCCTGCTGGACCCGCAGGACGAGGTGCTCGTCCCCGCCCCCTACTGGACCACCTACCCCGAGGCGATCCGCCTGGCCGGGGGCGTGTCGGTGGAGGTGTTCGCCGGCCCCGAGCAGGGCTACAAGGTCACCGTGGACCAGCTCGACGAGGCCGTCACGGACCGCACCAAGGTGCTCCTGTTCGTCTCCCCCTCCAACCCCACCGGCGCCGTGTACTCCCCCGAGGAGACGGCGGCGATCGGCCGGTGGGCACGGGAGCGGGGGCTGTGGGTGGTCACCGACGAGATCTACGAGCACCTGACCTACGACGGCATGCCGTTCACCTCGATCGTCCGCGCCGTGCCCGAGCTGGCGGAGCAGTCCGTGATCCTCAACGGCGTCGCCAAGACCTACGCCATGACGGGCTGGCGCGTCGGCTGGATGGCCGGTCCGCTGGACGTGGTCAAGGCCGCCACGAACCTGCAGTCCCACGCCACCTCGAATGTGGCCAACGTGTCGCAGCGGGCCGCGCTGGCCGCCGTCGCCGGCCCGTTGGACGCCGTGGCGGAGATGAAGACGGCGTTCGACCGCCGGCGCCGGGCCATGGTCGAGGCCATGGACGCCGTGCCGGGCTTCCACTGCCCCACCCCGCAGGGCGCGTTCTACGCGTACGTGGACGTGCGGGAGGCGCTCGGGAAGACCTACCGCGGGGGCGTCACCCCCACGACGTCGGCCGAGCTGGCCGCCTTCATCCTCGACGAGGCGGAGGTCGCCGTGGTCCCGGGCGAGGCGTTCGGCCCGTCCGGCTACCTGCGACTGTCCTACGCGTTGGGCGATGCGGACCTCGCGGAGGGCGTCGAGCGCATCCGCGCCCTGCTCAGCGCCTGAGCCGCACACCCCACCCCTGAGCCCCGCGACGCCGCGCGCCGCGGGGCTCAGGCGTATCCGCGGCGCGCGGCCCAGCGGGTCAGCTCGTGGCGGTTGGAGAGCTGGAGCTTGCGCAGCACGGAGGACACGTGGGTCTCGACCGTGCGGTCCGAGATGAACAGCTCCGCCCCGGCCTCCCGGTAGGTGTATCCGCGGGCGATCAGCCGCATGACCTCCCGCTCCCGTGCCGAGAGCCGGTCGAGGTCCTCGTCGGGGGCCGCAGCCCCGCTCGTCGCCGCAGCGGTGACGGGCGGAGGCGCGGGCGCCGTGCCGCGGAAGGCGTCGAGGACGAACCCGGCCAGCCGGGGCGAGAACACGGCGTCGCCGTCGGCCACGCGGACCGCCGCGTCCGCCACCTCGGCGCCGGAGGCCGTCTTGGTGATGTAGCCGCGGGCCCCCGCACGGATCACGGCGACGACGTCCTCGGCCGCGTCCGAGACGGACAGGGCCAGGAACCGCTGCGCGGGTCGGCGCGCGAGGACACGCTCGGCCACCTCCGCTCCCCCGCCGCCGGCCCCGCCGGGCAGGTGCACGTCCAGCAGCACCACATCCGGCGCCAGGTCCAGCACGGCGCGGACGGCCTCGTCCACGTCCCCGGCCTCGCCGAGAATGGCCAGTCGGTCCGGGTCCAGGTCGGCGCGCAGGCCGGAGCGGAAGATCGCGTGGTCGTCCACGATGACGGCCGTGCGCGGGGCGGGGTCGGTCATGGGTGCTCCTGTCCGGTGCGCGCTCGCGCACCCTCGGGCTCGGCCAGCGTCAGGTGGACCTCGGTGCCGCCCGGGCCGGACCGGATGCGGGCGGTCCCGCCGGCACGCTCCATGCGGCCGAGGATCGACTCCCGCACGCCGAGCCGGTCGGCCGGGACCGTGGGCAGGTCGAAGCCGGGGCCGCGGTCCCGGACGAACACCTCCGCGACGGTGCGGCCGCGGTCGTCCTCACCGGCCTCCGCGAAGACCTGCGCGTCGCCGGCGTGCCGGGCCGCGTTCTGCATGGCCTCGCGTGCCGCGGCCGCGAGCGGCTCGAGCCACGCCCCCGCGGCCCGCCCCACGGCCACGACCTCCACCCGGGCCCCGTGGGCGTCCTCGACGGCGGCGGCGTGCTGGTCGAGCGCCTCCGCCAGGGAGTGCGGGCCGCCGCGGGAGTCCAGGGCGAGGAACTGACGCAGCTCACGCTCCTGGGCGCGGGCCACCCGGGCCACCACGTCCGCGTCCTGGGCGCGCCGCTGGATGAGGGCGAGGGACTGCAGCACCGAGTCGTGCAGGTGCGCCGCGATCTCGGCGCGCTGGGCCTGCACCGCGAACGCGGTCCGCTCCGCGTCGCGTCGGCGCAGCCAGGCCAGGGCGTAGGGCATGGCCACCAGCGCCGCGCCGGCGAGCATCGCGACGGCGGCCAGCAGAGCCCGCCACAGCTCGCCCGAGCTCACGGCGCCCAGGACGATGGCCAGCACCGCCAGCAGCACGAGGGCCGTGCCGAGCACGAGGCGGACCAGTCGTCCGCTCCGCCCGGCCCGGGGCCCGCCCGCCAGGTCGAGCTGCATCCAGGCCAGGCCGAGGCCGATCACGAGGACGGCCACCGGGCCCACGAGCGCCCAGTCGACGGTGAGGCCGAGGCCGTCCGCGACGGTCAGCACGCCCACGCCGAGCACCACGGCGGCCAGCAGCACCGGCCAGCCGCCCTCGCGCACCCGCTCGAGCACCTCGGGGGCGCGACCACGCAGGGTGGGGGCGTCGGCGGCGGGGGCGCCGTCCGGACCCTCCTCCGGCATGAGCAGCCAGAGCCACACGTACAGGGCCAGGCCCGCGCCGCCCAGCAGGCTCAGCAGCGCCAGGGCCGCGCGGACGCGGCCGGCGGGCATCCCGAGGTGCCGGGCGAGCCCCGCGGCGACGCCGGACACCGGACGGTCGGCCCCGTGCCGCATCAACGGCGGACGCGGGGCCGGCGCGGGCGCGGACGGGGTGGGCATGCCCCCATCCTGCCGTGTCGGACGGGGCGGCACATCCGGGGAGGATTCCGGGAGTTCCCGGATGGGCGGGGGCCGCAGGCGGACGAGGATGGAGACATGACGAGCACACACGACCCGTTCACCGGCCCCGGCCCCCACGTCGCCCCCGACGGAGCCGCCTCGGGCGAGACCGGCCCCGACGGACTGGACGCCCTGCCGGGCTGGCTGCGCCGCGCCGTCCTGAGCTGGGGCGTGCGCCGCTCGCCGGCCTCGTGGGTCGGCGGGGTGCTCGGCGGGGTGGCCGAGCGCTACCGCATCGACCCGCTGCTCGCCCGCGGCGTGTTCGTCGCCGTGTGCATGGTCTCCGCGGGCCTGGGCCTGCTGGCCTACGCGGCCGCCTGGGCCGTGCTCCCCGACGCCGACGGACGCGTGCAGTTCGGCCGCCTGCGCCGCAGGGAGTGGCAGGACGCCACCGTGGCCATCGGCGTGATCGGGGCGATCGGCGCCCTCAACCTGCTGCTCGGCGCCGGGTTCACCCTCATCGCCCCGGCCGTGGGCGGCCCCGGCTCCCTCCTGGGCCTGGGCGCGCTGGCCGTGCTCGTCTGGTGGCTCGTGACCCGCTGGGACGGCCGGGCGCAGGCCCGCGTGGCCCCGGGCCGGGCCCCCGACGCCGACCAGCCCAGCCACGCCGTGCCGCGCCCGGCCTGGTACGTCGGCGGAGGTCCGCGCGAGCGGGCGGCCGAGGTCACCGACCCGCACGGCTTCCACCCCGAATGGATCGACCCCGCGACCGGCACCTGGCGCGACCACGTCCACTCCCGCGAGCGGCGAGCCGCGGCGCGCCTGGCCGAGGAGGCCCCCCGGGCAGCCACCGCCCCGACCGGCTCGGGGTCCGCAGCCACGGCCGCGAAGCCGCGCCTCGGGCCGATCGCGCAGGCCGCCACCTACGCCGGGGCCGTCCTCGCCGCGCTCGCCGCCCTCGGGATCAGCCTGCTGCTCGGTGTCGGTCCGACCCCCACGCTGCTGGCGGTGCCGATGCTCGTGGCCGCGCTCGCGGTGATCGCCCCCGTCATGCTGGGCGCTCTGCTCAGCGGCCGTCGTCCCGGCACCCTCGGCCCGGCGAGCGGCATCCTCGTGGGTGCGACGGCCCTCCAGGTCGCCGTCCTCGTGGCCCTCGGCTGACCCGCCGCCCGTCGCCCGTCCCCTGACGCGACGCGGCGGGCACGCCTAGGTGTTGTGGGTCATGAGGTTCTTGGCACGAGGGCCGGACTGAGATGAGAC
>NZ_JALJRI010000085.1:0-32954 GCF_024519795.1 Micrococcus sp. Mcc89
CGGCGGTTCCTGTGGCCCCGCACCGGCCCGGCCGAGCCGGAACGCACGCGGGTCGCCGCGCCGCCGCTCGCCGCACCCGCAGCGGGCCCCGACGGGCTGGACGCCGCCGTCGTGCGCCGGCGCGTGGCCGAGGCCCGTGCGTCGGCCGCGGACGGCGCGGAGCCGCCGCTGGCCCCGCTGATCGCCGAGGCCCTCGACGTGCCGATCGACGACCCGCGCGTGGCGGCGCTGGTCGATGAGCTCGACGGCTTCGGCCCGCTCGCACCCTGGGTGCGCACCCCGGGCGTGACCGACGTGCTCGTGGACGGCGCGGGCGCGGTGTGGACCGACGGGGACGGGGGCCTCGTCCGCCGCCCCGATCGGCTCGACCCCGAGACCGCCCGGGCGCTCGCGGTGCGGCTGCTGCACCGGGCCGGCCGCCGCCTCGACGCGGCGGTGCCGCTGGCCGACGCCCGCGTGGGCGGCGTGCGCGTCCACGCGGTCCTGCCCCCGGTCAGCGGCGGCGGCACCCTGCTGAGCCTGCGGATCCCGGCCGCCACGACGCCGTCGCTGGCCGCGCTGGCCGACGGCTGGCCGGACGGCGCCCTCTGGGCCGACGCCCTCGAGGCGCTCGTGCGCGACCGCGCCACCGTCCTGGTCAGCGGCGCGACCGGGGCGGGCAAGACCACGCTGCTCTCCGCGGCCCTCGGCCGGGTGCCGGGGGACGAACGGATCGTCGTCGTGGAGGACACGGCCGAGGCCGCACCCGATCACCCGCACGTGGTCGCCCTGCAGTGCCGCGCCGCCAACGCGGAGGGCGCCGGCGAGGTCGGACTGGCCGAGCTCGTCCGCCACGCCCTGCGGATGCGGCCGGACCGGCTCGTGGTCGGCGAGTGCCGCGGCGCCGAGGTGGCCGACGTCCTCACCGCCCTGAACACGGGACACCAGGGCGCGTGGGGCACCCTGCACGCCAACGCCGCCGCCGAGGTGCCCGCCCGCCTGACGGCCATGGCCGCCCTGGCCGGCTGGCGGCCCGAGACGGTGGCCGCGCAGGCCCGCGCCGGCGTGGACGCCGTGCTGCACGTCGCTCGCGACGGCCACGGGCGGCACCCCGTCGAGCTCGCCGTCCCGGACCCGCGCGCCGACGGGTTCGCCCTGCTGCCCGCCCTCACGTGGCTGCCCGGGGCGGAGGCGACGGGCGGGCGGACCGTCGAGGGACCCGGCGTGCCCGCGCTCGCGGCCCGGCTGGCGGTGCGGAGCGGCCGATGAGCACCACGACGGCGGCCGGGCAGGCACGACGGTCGCGCGCTGGGCGTGCCGTGGCGCTGCTGCCCTGGCGGGCGGGGCGGGCGAGGCCGGAGGAGGAGACGGAGGTGCTCGTCGGCGCGCTGCGCCGCTGGGCCGCCCTCGTCTCGGCCGGCCTGACCGAGGAGCAGGCCTGGCGGGAGACCGCGTGCACCCTGCCCGCCTGCGGGTCGGGCCCGGGCGAGGCGGGTGCCGCATGCTGTGCCCATCACCGCGCCCGACGCCGGGCCGAGGCGCTGGCCTGGGATGTGGAGGCGGGGGACGCGATGGCTCATGACGCCACCCTGCACCGGGAGGCGGCGCGCCGCGGCGGGACCCCGTCCTGGCGGACCCCCGCACGGGACCCGGGCTGGGCGCTGGTCGACGCGACGCTCGCGGCCGGGGCCCGGGCGGGCGCGGCCCCCGCAGCCGTGGCCCGGCGGCTGGCCCACAGCCTCGAGGCGGACGTGGACGCGGCCCGGGCCCGCCGCTCAGCCGCGGCGGGGCCGGGCGCGACGTCCCGACTGCTGCAGTGGCTGCCCCTGGGCGGCCTCGGCCTCGCGTGGCTGCTCGGCACCTCCCCGTGGGACCTGGTCCGCTCGCCCTTCGGCGCCGTGGTCGCCGCGGTGGGGCTGCTGTTCTGGCTGGCCGGGCGGTCCTGGACGCGCCTGCTGCTGCGTTCGGCCGCGCGCGAGCCGGCGGCCGTGGGCGCCGCCGTCGTGCTGGACGTGCTGGCGGCGCTGCTCAGCGCCGGCCGATCCCTGCCCGCCGCGCTGGACGACCTCGGCCGGACCCTGCCGGGCGCCCGCGACCTGCGCGCCACGGCGGCGCTGCTGCTCTGGGGCCGGGACTGGGACGAGGCGTGGGCGGGCCTCGACACGGACCCGGTGTGGACCGAGACCGCCGCCCGACTGCGACCGCTGCACCGGTCCGGGATGGCCGGCGCCCGCACGCTGGCCGAGACCGCCGCTGCCGTCCGTCAGCAGACCCGGCGGGCCGACGAACGGGCGGCCGAGGAGCTCGCCGTGCGCCTGGTGATGCCGCTGGGGCTGTGCCTGCTGCCCGCCTTCGTGTGCTGGGGCGTGGTGCCCGTCGTCATGGCCCTGCTCGGGGCGGGACCGGGCTGAGGCCGTGGCGACGCCAGGGCGTCCGGTCCTGCACAGGGCCCCGATCGCCCCGGCCCATCCCCGGATCCGCATCGCCCCCGGCGCGCGGGCCCCGGAGCGGGCCAGCCTGGGACCAGCGGCCCGGCCGGGCCGTCACCACCGCCCCGCACCGCGGGGCCCACTCCAGGAGGACCACCATGACCCACCGCTCCCACACCGCCCAGCCCGCCGTCACCCGCCCCAGCGACCGCGACCGCCTCGCCCGCGTCGTCGACGCCGCGGGCGAGGAGACCGGCGCGATCACGGCCGAGTACGGCATCCTCACGCTCGCCGCCGTGGGCTTCGCGGGCGTGCTGGCCGTCGTGCTCACCAGCCCGGACGTGCAGTCGCTGCTCGTGGACCTCGTCACCGGGGCGCTCCAGCGTGACTGAGCACCCGGCCTCCGCCCCGCCGTCCGCGCGCCGCCCGGGCGCCCGGACGGCGGGGCGGCCCCGGGCGCTCCGGGGCGGCGAGACCGGGGCCGTCACCGCCGAGTACGCGGTGCTGCTGCCCGTGATCGCATTCGTGCTCGTATCCGTCCTGCTGGCCGGCGCCGCCGCGGTGCAGCAGGTGCGGGGTCAGGACGCGGCGGCGTCGGCCGCCCGCATCCTCGCCCGGGGCGACGACGAGGCGGCGGCCCGGGACGCGGTGGCGCGCATGGCCGGCGACGATGCCTCGCTCTCGCACACCGTCGAGGGCGGGTGGGTGACCGTCGAGGTCGTCCAGCCCGGCCCCGGGCCGCTCGCCTGGGCCGAGGTGCTCACCCTCACCGCGCACGCCGCCGCCCCCGACCAGCGGCCCGGAACGCCCGCCGCTTCGCCGGAGGACCGGTCATGACCCGCGGGAGGGCGCCCGCGCGGGGCGAACGAGGCTCGGGCACCGTGTCCGTCCTGGGCACGGCCGCCCTGGGGGCGGGGCTGCTGCTGGCGGTCGCGGCGCTGGGGCAGGCCTCGGTCACCGGCGCCCGGGCGGCCGGGGCCGCCGACCTGGCGGCGCTCGCCGCCTCCGACGCCCGGCGCGGGCTCTCCGACCATGAGCCGTGCGCGCTGGCCGGGCGGACCGCCGCACGCAACGGGGCCGTCGTCGTGGCGTGCGAGATGCGCGAGGACGGGACCGTGCGCGTCGCGGTCGAGCTCGCCCGCGCCCCGCTGCCGGCGGCCACGGCCGACGCCGTCGCGGGCCCGCCGCGGTCTCAGGCCCCGGGCGCCGCGTCCGTGGCCCCGCCGGAGGAGGCGCCGCCCGAGCCGTCGGTCGAGGCGTCCGCCGGGACGAGGTGATCGGCGTGGTCCATCAGGAACCGCAGGACGGTCAGCGCGCCGGCCTTGTCCAGCGGGCTGTTGCGGTTGCCGCACTTGGGGGACTGCACGCAGGACGGGCAGCCCTCCGCGCACTCGCACGCCGCGATGGCCCCCGCCGTCGCCTCGACCCAGCGCCGCGCCTGCTCGAAGCCGCGCTCGGCGAAGCCCGCCCCGCCGGGCCGGCCGTCGTAGACGAACACGGCGGGGGAGCCGGTGTCCGGGTGCAGGACCATCGAGACGCCGCCGATGTCCCAGCGGTCGTTCGAGGCGACGAGCGGCATCATGCCGATCATCGCGTGCTCGGCCGCGTGCAGGGCGCCGGGCAGGCGGTCCGTGGTCAGACCCGCGGCGATGAGCTCGTCCGAGGCCGCCTGGAACCACACCGCCGAGGTGAACAGGTCCCGCGCCGGCAGGTCGAGGGGCTCCTCGCCGAGCACCTCCCCGGAGACCAGGGCCTTGCGCTGGAAGGACACCACCTGGGTGCGGACCTGCACGTCCCCGAGGCACCAGCGCAGGGTGCCCTCGCCCGCGTCCAGGCGGCGGTGCACCGCCACGATCTCGATCTCCGTGACGTCCCGGGCCTGCGTGGTGAAGTCCGGCCAGGCGCGCGTGACGACCACCGCGTGCGCGTCCTCGTCCAGCTCCTCCACGAGGTACGTGCGGTCCTGGTGCACGTACACCGCGCCGGGATGCGCCTGGTAATGGGTCTGGGGCGAGTCCATCGTGCCCAGCAGGGCGCCGGACTCGGCGTCGATGATGTCCATGGGGCCACCGCCGTCGTCCCGCAGGGAGACCATGCCGGCGGCGTGCTCGGGGTGCGTCCAGAACCAGCCGGCCGGCCGACGGCGCAGCAGCCCCTGATCGACCAGCACGTCCAGCAGGGCGCGCACGCGCTCCGGCTCCCCGAACCAGCCGAACGCCTCGGGCGTGATCGGCAGCTCCGCGGCGGCCGCGCACAGCTGCGGGCCGAGCAGGTGCGGGTTCTCCGGGTCCACCACGGTGTCCTCGACCCCCAGGTCGAACACGGCCTCCGGGTGGTCCACCACGAAGGTGTCCAGGGGGTCGTCCGAGGCCACGAAGAACGCGAGCGCGTCCTGGCCGCCGCGCCCGGCGCGGCCGATCTGCTGGAAGAACGACGCGCGGGTGCCCGGCCAGCCGGCCACCACCACCGCGTCCAGCCCCGCGACGTCGATGCCCATCTCCAGCGCCGGCGTCGAGGCCATGCCCAGCAGCCGACCCGAGCGCAGGTCCGCCTCCAGCTCCCGCCGCTCCTCGGGCAGGTAGCCCGAGCGGTAGGCCGCGATCCGGGTGCCGAGCCCCGGCTCGACCTCCTCGAGCTGCCGCTTGGCCGCGCTCGCGATGGCCTCGGCCCCGCGCCGCGAGCGGATGAACGCCAGCGTGCGGACCTGCTGCAGGGCCAGGTCCGTGACCAGGTCGGCGGCGGCGGCCATCGCCGAGCGCCGGACGGGCGCGCCGTTCTCGCCCCGGCGGTCCGTCAGCTCGGGCTCCCAGAACGCCACGGTGACCGCCCCGTGCGGGGACGCGTCCTCCGTGACCGCCGCGGCCGGCGCCCCGATCAGCCGGGCGAAGTGCCCGGCCGGATCCGCCGACGTCGCCGACGCCCCGATGAACACGGTCTCCGGCCGGTCCCCGCGGTAGTGGGCGGCGATGCGCCGCAGCCGGCGCAGCAGGATGCCCACCTGCGAGCCGAAGACGCCCCGGTACGTGTGCGACTCGTCCACCACCACGAACGCCAGGTTCCGGAAGAACGTGGCCCACCGCTCGTGGTGCGGCAGGATCCCCACGTGGAGCATGTCCGGGTTGGTCATGAGCACGGTGGCGTGCTCGCGGGCCCAGATCCGATCCTGCGGTGCGGTGTCGCCGTCGTAGGGGGCCGCGCGCAGCCCCGGGGCACCGTCCCGCTCGAGGGCGCGCCAGGAGGTCAGCTGGTCCGCCGCGAGGGCCTTGGTGGGGGCGAGGTAGAGCGCGGTGGCCCGGGGGTCGGCGGCCAACCGGGTGCCGACCGCCAGCTGGTAGCCCAACGACTTGCCCGACGCCGTGCCCGTGGCGAGCACGGTGTGCGTCCCCGCGCCGGCCAGGGCCGCGGCCCGCACCTGGTGCAGCCACGGCCGCTCGACGCCGCGCGCCGCGAACGCCCCGACCAGGCCCTCCGGAGCGTCCGCGGGCCAGTCCGTGTGCCGGGCCTGCCGTGCGGGCAGCTCGGTGACGTGGCGGATCTGCTCGGGCAGCCCGGTCCGGCCCAGCGCCGCACGGAGTCCGGCCCCCGCCGGGGTGTCCGGGCGCAGGTCGCCGGGTGCCGTGACGGACAGCCCGGCCACGACGTCGGCCACCACCTCACCGACGGGCTGCGGCTCCGGTCCGGAGAAGTCCGGGTCAGCGTCGTCGACGGGCGGCGCGGCGTCCGCCGCGCCGGGCTGCCCCCAGCCGCCCGCGGGATCCGCCCAGGGATCGTGCTCCGGGAGGTGGCCGGTCACGCCCCCATGGTGCCGGTGTGCTCGGCGGTGGGGTTGTCCTCGACCAGGCCGCGACCCCAGATGGACACGGGGCCGAGGTCGGTCCAGGCCAGGTGGCGGTACAGCTTCTGGCCGTCCGGGGAGGCGACGAGCAGGCCGCGGCTGATCTCACCCTCGCTCATGACCTCGGAGGTGAGGTAGCGCATCACGAGGGAGCCGAGGCCGCGGCGACGGTGGTTCGGGGACGTCCAGATCCGGTCGTAGACGGCGGTGCCGTCCGCCTCGGTGACCCAGCCGAGGGCGGCGAGCTCCTCCTCGCCCTCGGGCGCGGTCGAGGCGCCGACGGCCAGGATGCGCAGGCGACGGCTGCCCTCCATCGGCTGGTCCACGCGGGCCTCATAGCCCTCGGGCAGCAGCGGGGGCTCCACGTCCTGCAGCTCGGGGTCCATGTCCATGGTCATGAAGCGCTCCGGCTCGGCCTGGGACTTCAGGCCCATGGCCTTCGGGTCCTCACCGGCGTCGCCGAACACGGTGAGCAGGATCTGCTCCTGGTCCCGCAGCGCCTCGCGCAGGTCCTCCAGCTCCGCGCGGGAGGGGTTCACCACCACGTGCTCCCACGTGGCCGGCACGTCCACCGTGGCGCGACCGGAGCCGCCGGGGATCATGCGGGCGGGGCGAGGGGTGCGCAGGGCCGCGCGTCGCCCCGCCTCCTGGCTCGTGCGGTAGCCGCGCGATCGCGACCAGGCCGCGAACCAGATGTCGACCAGTGCCGGATCCAGATGCTCAGTCATGTCTGAAGGGTAAGGCGTGTGGCCGGTGCGGGCCAGGCCCCGCCCGTCCCTCACGGCCGTCACGTCCGGGGCCGCGCACTAGCCTGGACCTCGATGAGCACCGCCGCCCTCTCCCGCATCGCGCTGTACTACCGGTTCACCCCGCTCGCCGACCCCGAGGCGGTGCGGCTGTGGCAGCGCGCGCTCGCGGCGTCCCTCGGCCTGACCGGCCGGATCATCGTGTCGCCGCAGGGGATCAACGGGACCGTCGGCGGACCGGTCGACGCGGTCAAGCGCTACGTGCGCGGCACGCGGGAGCATCCGGCGTTCCGGGACCTCGAGGTGAAGTGGTCGGGCGGCTCGGCGGCGGACTTCCCCCGCCTCTCCGTCAAGGTCAAGCCCGAGCTCGTCGCGTTCGGGGCCCCCGAGCGCATCACCGTGGACGCGGACGGCGTCGTCGGCACGGGGGAGCGGCTCACCCCCGCCCAGGTGGACGCGCTCGTCGCCGAGCGGGCCGGCACCGCGAACCCCGTGCGCTTCCTCGACGGCCGCAACACGGTGGAGGCGGCCATCGGCCGCTTCGACGGGGCCGTGGTCCCGGACGCGCACACCACCCGCGACCTGCTCGCCGCCGTCGACTCCGGGGCCCTGGACCACCTCAAGGACGCGCCGCTGATCACCTACTGCACGGGCGGCGTGCGCTGCGAGGTCCTCTCGGCCCTGCTCAAGGACCGCGGCTTCGCCGAGGTCTACCAGCTCGACGGCGGCATCGTCCGCTACGGCGAGGCCCGTGGCGACGCCGGACTGTGGCGGGGCGAGCTGGCCGTGTTCGACCGACGCCTGTCCACCCGCTTCACCGCCGACGCCGAGACCATCGGCCGGTGCGTCACGTGCGAGGCACCGACCTCGGCGCTGCGCAACTGCGCCGACCCGGCCTGCACCACGCTCGAGGTCCGCTGTGCGGCCTGCGCCGCCGACGACCCCGAGCACCGCTGTCCTGTCTGCGCCCCCCGCCCCCCCCCCGCCGAGAGGACCGAGGCATGAGTCCCGTCCCGACACCCCCGTCGCCCCCCGCCCCGCGGCTGACCCCGGCCACGGCCGTGGCCCTCGCCGCGGACCTGGCGGCCCTGCCGTTCACCACCGCCGCCGTCGAGGGGCTGCTCGGACCCGTGGCCACGCTCGCCCTGGACCGCGAGCACGCCGAGGCCGCCCGCCGCGTCGTCGCCGGTCACCTGGCGGGCCCCGGCCGGCACGACGACGCAGCCGGCCCCGGCGACCGGTACGGCACGCGGGGCCTCGCCGCCGCCGTCGGGGCCTGGCTGCTCGGCGACCCCGTCCCCGCCGCCGACCTCGACGCCGCGCTGCCCCGCCTCGGCCTGGCCGGGGCCGTGGCGGCCGGGCTCGTCGTCGAGGGGCCGGACGGGCGCGTGCGCGGCGCGGTGGACCTCTCGCCGTACGAGGCGGACGAGCCGGGCCGGATGTGGATCGCCTCGGACCTGACGGCCCTGCAGCGGCGCGGCCCGCTGCCTCCCGAGCACGTGCTCGGCGTCGGCCGGGCCTCCCTCACGCTCGCCGGCGCCACGCAGCGCCGTCCCGTGGCCCGCGCCCTCGACGTGGGGGTGGGCTGCGGGATCCAGACCCTGCACCTGCTCGCCCACGCCGACCATGTCACCGCCACGGACCTGTCCGAGCGGGCCCTGGCATTCACCCGGTTCAACCTGCTGCTCAACGCGGACGTGCTCGGCCTCGACCGGGACCGGCTCGAGGACCGGGTCCGGCTGGCGGCCGGCGATCTGCTGGCGCCGGTGACGGGGGAGCGGTTCGACCTCGTGGTCTCGAACCCGCCGTTCGTGATCACCCCGCGCACGGACCCGGACGCGCCCGTGCTGACCTACCGCGACGGCGGCCGCGAAGGCGACCGGATCGTCGCGGAGCTGATCGCGGCCCTGCCGGACGTGCTCGCCGAGGGCGGCACCGCGCAGCTGCTCGCCAACTGGGAGATCCCGGCGGGGGACACCGCCGACGCCGACACCGCACCGTGGGACGCGCGCCCGCGCTCGTGGGTGGCGCCGGGGATGCAGGCCTGGTTCCTCCAGCGCGACCGGCAGGACCCCGCGGGCTACGCGGAGACGTGGCTGCAGGACTCCTCGCTCGAGCTCGACCCGCCCGCCTATGAGGCCGCCTACCGCGGCTACCTGGACGACTTCGACGCCCGCGGCGTGGCCGGGGTCGGCTTCGGACACGTGTGGCTGCGTCGGCCCGCCGCGGACGGCTCCCAGGGCCGGGGGTGGGTGGTCGCCGAGGAGCTGACCCAGCCCGTGGACGAGGCCCTCGGCGCCGCGTGGGCCGCCGCCGTCGCCCGCCGGGACCGGCTCGCCGCGGGCGCCGGGGCCGGGGACGCCGTCGGGGACCCGGCCCTGGCCGCGCTGCGGGGCCTGCACCTGCGCGTGGCCGCGGACGTCACGGAAGAGCGGCACCAGCGGTTCGGGGCGGAGCACCCCGAGGTGATCCTGGCCCGGCAGGGCTCCGGGTTCCGGCGCGTGGCGCGCCTGGACACCGCGACGGCGGGCGTGCTGTCCGCCTCCGACGGCGAGCTGTCCGTGGGGCAGCTGGTGGGCGCGGTCGCCGCGCTGCTGGAGCTGGACGACGTCGGGCGGGCCGGCCTGCTGGCCGCGCTGCGGGAGCTGTACGAGGACGGGTTCCTGGTGGAGGGCTGACGATCGGGCGGTGGCGGGCGCGGGGACGCCGGGCGTTATCGTGGTCAGCGCGCCCTACGATGTGGGGACGTCCGTCCGCGGCGGACGCGGGTCGGCTCGCGTCGGCCCCGGATCCGCAGCAATCCCGTCCCAGGAGGACCCGTTGTCCACTCCCCCCGCTTCCGTGACCGCTCCCGTGCCCTCGGGCAAGAAGCTGGTCATCGTGGAGTCCCCGGCCAAGAGCAAGTCCATCGCGAAGTACCTCAACGCGGTGGGCGAGGGCTGGGTGGTGGACTCCTCCGTGGGGCACATCCGCGACCTGCCCAAGCCCTCGGACCTGCCGGCGGAGATGAAGAAGGGCCCGTTCGGCAAGTTCGCCGTGGACACGGAGCACGGCTTCACCCCGTACTACGTGGTGCACCCGGACAAGAAGAAGAAGGTCACCGAGCTCAAGCGCGAGCTCAAGGACGCCGAGGCCCTCTACCTCGCCACGGATGCGGACCGCGAGGGCGAGGCCATCGCCTGGCACCTGCTGGACACCCTCAAGCCCACGGTGCCGGTGTACCGCATGACCTTCGGCGAGATCACCAAGGAGGGCGTGCGCCGCGGTCTGGAGAACATCCGTGAGCTGGACACGGCCCTCGTGGACGCCCAGGAGACGCGCCGCATCCTCGACCGCCTGTTCGGCTACGAGCTCTCGCCGGTGCTCTGGCGCAAGGTCTCCCGCGGGCTCTCGGCGGGCCGCGTGCAGTCGGTGGCCACCCGCCTCGTCGTCGAGCGCGAGCGGGAGCGCATGGCCTTCGTCTCCGCCCACTACTGGGGCGTGGAGGGCACCTTCACGGTGGCCGAGGGCGCGCAGGCCGCGGACGCCGTGGGCAGCTCGTTCACGGCCCGCCTCAGCACGGTGGACGGCCAGCGCGTGGCCACGGGCCGCGACTTCGACGACGCCGGGCGGCTCAAGGCCTCCGCCGGCAAGAAGGTGACCCACCTGGACGAGGCCGGCGCCCGCTCGCTGGCCGAGGGTCTGCGCGGGGCGGACTTCACGGTCGACTCGGTGGAGGACAAGCCGTACACCCGCCGTCCGGCCGCCCCCTTCACCACCTCCACGCTGCAGCAGGAGGCCGCCCGCAAGCTCCGCATGAGCTCCCGCGTCTCCATGCAGGTGGCCCAGCGCCTGTACGAGAACGGCTACATCACATACATGCGCACGGACTCGGTGAACCTCTCGCAGGAGGCCGTGCAGGCCGCCCGGCGCCAGGCCACCGAGCTCTACGGGGCGGACGCCGTGCCGGCCCAGCCGCGCGTCTACGCCAAGCGCAACGAGACCGCGCAGGAGGCCCACGAGGCCATCCGGCCCGCGGGGGACTCCTTCCGGACCCCGGCCCAGGTCAAGGCCGAGCTGCGCCCGGACGAGTTCCGCCTGTACGAGCTGATCTGGAAGCGCACCGTGGCCTCGCAGATGGCCGACGCCAAGGGCTACACCGCCACGCTGCGGCTCTCGGCCGCCGCGCAGGACGGCCGCCTCGCGCAGTTCAGTGCCTCGGGCACCGTCATCACGTTCAAGGGCTTCCTCGACGCGTACGAGGAGGGCCGGGACGCCGAGGTCGACGGCGAGAACGCGGAGGCCAAGGACCGCCGCCTGCCGCAGGTGGCCCAGGGCGAGCGTCTCACCGGTGACCCGATCGAGGCCACCGGGCACGAGACCTCCCCGCCGGCCCGCTACACCGAGGCGTCGATCGTCGCCGAGCTGGAGCGCCGCGAGATCGGGCGGCCCTCCACGTATGCCCCGACGATCTCCACGATCATGGACCGCGGCTACGTGTCCAAGCGCGGCACCGCGCTCGTCCCGTCGTGGACCGCGTTCGCGGTGATCGGCCTGCTCGAGGACTACTTCGCGAAGTACGTGGACTACGACTTCACGGCCCGCATGGAGGACGACCTCGACCGGATCGCCGCGGGCGAGCTCGGCCGCGAGGCCTGGCTGCAGACCTTCTACTTCGGGGCCCCCGCCGCGGAGACGGAGAAGGGCGTCGAGGGCCTCAAGCACGTGGTGGACAACCTCGGCGAGATCGACGCGCGGGCCGTGAACTCGCTGCCGATCACCGAGGACATCACCCTGCGGGTGGGCCAGTACGGTCCGTACCTGGAGCGGTCGCTGCCGGCCGACGCGGAGGCGGGCGCGACCCCGCCGCGCGCCAACGTCCCCGAGGACCTGGCCCCGGACGAGCTCACCCCGGCCAAGGCCGAGGAGCTGTTCGCCACCGCCCAGCCCTCCGAGCGCGAGCTCGGCACGGACCCGGAGACGGGCCGGACCGTCGTCGCCAAGGACGGGCGCTACGGGCCCTACGTCACCGAGGTCATCCCCGAGATGACCGAGGAGGAGCTGCAGGCCTGGCTCGACGCGCAGCCCACCGAGTACTACAAGAACGGCAAGCCCAAGCCGAAGAAGAAGCCGGCCAAGGAGAAGCCCCGCACCGGCTCCCTCTTCACGAGCATGTCCGTGGACACCGTGACCCTCGAGCAGGCGCTGCAGCTGATGTCCCTGCCGCGCGTCGTGGGCGCGGACGCCGAGGGCGAGGTCATCACCGCCCAGAACGGCCGCTTCGGGCCCTACCTGAAGAAGGGCTCGGACTCGCGCTCGCTCGAGTCCGAGGACCAGATCTTCAGCATCACGCAGGAGCAGGCCCTCGAGATCTACGCCCAGCCGAAGCAGCGTGGCCGCGGGGCCGCCAAGCCGCCGCTGGCCGAGTTCGGCGAGGACCCGGTCTCCGGCAAGAAGGTCACCGTGAAGGAGGGCCGCTTCGGCCCGTACGTCACGGACGGGGTCACCAACATCACCGTCCCGCGCGGCCGTCAGCCCGAGGAGCTCACGGCGGAGGAGGCCTACCAGCTGCTCGCGGACAAGCGTGCCAAGGGCCCGGCCACCCGCGGCGGTGCCAAGAAGCCGGCGGCCCGCAAGGCCCCGGCCAAGAAGACCACCGCGCGGAAGAAGGCCTGAGCGCCATGCGCCTCGGCGTCCTGGACATCGGATCCAACACCGTCCACCTGCTGCTCGTGGACGCCCACCCGGGGGCCCGCCCCGTCGCCTACGCGGAGCACAAGCGCTCCCTTCCGTTGATCCGCTACCAGGACGCCGACGGGGCGATCACGGAGGAGGGACAGCGGGAGCTCGTGGATTTCGTCCGGGAGGCCGCCGCGTTCGCGGAGGAGCATCGGGCGGAGGACATGATCTCGTTCTGCACCTCGGCGATCCGCGAGTCCGCGAACGGTGCCGCCGTGCTGGCCCGCGTGCAGGCCGAGACCGGTGTGCACCTCTCCGAGCTCACGGGGGACCAGGAGTCGGCCATGACGTACTTCGCCGTGCGCCGCTGGCAGGGCTGGGGCGCCGGCTCCATCCTGAACTTCGACATCGGTGGCGGCTCCTTCGAGATCGCCTACGGCCAGGACGAGCTGCCTTCGCACGCCCTGTCCCTGCCGCTGGGCGCCGGCCGCCTCACCCGCGACTGGGTGCTCGAGGACCCGCCCAGCCCCAAGGCGGTGAAGAAGCTCCGCAAGCACGTGGAGAAGCGACTCGAGGAGGCGTATACGGCCTTCCCGCGCATCGAGTCGCCCGTGGTGGTCACCGCCACCTCGAAGACGTTCCGCTCCCTCGCCCGGATCACCGGGGCGGCGCCGTCGGCGGCGGGCCCCTTCGTGAAGCGGCACCTGCGCGCGGACGACCTGCACCTGTGGGTGAACCGCCTCGCGGCGATGACCGTCGCGGAGCGGGCGGAGCTGCCCGGCGTCTCGGACGTGCGCGCGCACCAGGTGTTCGCGGGGGCGATCGTCGCGCTGACGGCCATGCGCACGTTCGGCATCGCCCAGCTCGAGATCTGCCCGTGGGCGCTGCGCGAGGGCCTGATCCTCAACCGCCTCGACGCGCTCATGCTCGAGGGCCACCTCACCCGGGACGGCCGGCCCGGCGTCGGCCACGTGAACCTCAACCCGGACACCCTCCTGCCGGGACTGAGCCTGGGGGTGCGCTGAGCATGGCGGACGCCACCGCGCACCTGGCCCCCGCGGCGCGCTTCGGCGCGGACATCCCCGTGACCCTGTCCTCCTCGTCCGTGTTCCCCCTGGGCACCCAGGACGTGTTCGCCACCGCCGAGGACCTCGGCTACGACGGCGTGGAGGTCATGGTCACGCACAACGCGTGGAGCCAGGACGCGCGGCGGCTGACGCGGCTGTCCGAGCGTCACGGGATGCCCATCGACTCCATCCACGCCCCCACCCTGCTGTTCACGCAGCAGGTCTGGGGCTCCGCGTGGTCCAAGATCCGCCGCTCCGTGGAGCTGGCGCAGGCCGTGGGTGCGGCCACCGTGGTCGCCCACCCGCCGTTCCGCTGGCAGGGCACGTACGCGGTGCGCTTCGCCGAGGGCATCCACGAGCTCATGGCGGAGACCGGCGTGGTGATCGCGGTGGAGAACATGTACCCGTGGCGGGCCTACGGCCGCGAGGCCAAGATGTACCTGCCGCACTGGAACCCGCTGCCCGAGCCGTACGAGCACATCTGCTGGGACTTCTCCCACGCGGCCATCGCGCGGGCGGACTCCCTGGCGGCCGTCCGCGAGCTCGGCCCGCGGCTGCGGCACGTCCACCTCACCGACGGCAACGACTCCGGCAAGGACGACCACCTGGTCCCCGGCGAGGGCACGCAGCGCGTGGCCGAGACCCTGCGCCACCTGGCGGCCGAGGGCCTGGCCGGCGCGGTGTGCGTGGAGGTGGGCACCCGCGGCGTGGAGTACGCGGGCCAGCGCGAGGAGAAGCTGGCCGCCTCGCTCGCGTTCGCGCGCGAGCACCTGGCCGCCGGCGGGACCGACCACCACGACGACGACGGCGTTCCGCGCCCGACCACGAAGGAGACGGACCGACCATGAAGCTGACCATCCTGGGCCTGGGCACCATGACCGGCGCGATCCTCGCCGGAGCCCTCGACGCCGGCGCCGTGCGCGCCGAGGACGTCACCGCCACCACCCGCTCCGCCGCCTCCGCCGAGAAGGCCGCCGCGCAGCACCGCGTCACCGTGACCTCCCAGGAGCGGGACGAACGCGCCAACCATGCCGCGGTCGCTGAGGCGGACATCGTCCTGGTGGGCGTGAAGCCGAAGGACATGGTCGCCACCCTCACGGACCTGGCGCCGTCGCTGCGCCCCGAGACCGTGGTGGTGTCCGTGGCAGCCGGCGTCACCGCCGCGACCATGGCCGCCGTGCTGCCCGCGGGGCAGCCGATCGTGCGGACCATGCCGAACACGCCCCTGACGGTGGGCTCCGGCGTCGTGGGCGTGGCCCCCGGGCCGGGCGTCACCGAGGAGCAGACCACCGCCGTGCGCGCTCTCTTCGAGGGCTCCGGCCTGGTGGTGCCGGTGGCCGAGGAGCAGCTCTCCGCCGTGGTGGCCACCGCCGGCTCCGCCCCGGCCTACGTGTTCCTGCTGGCCGAGCTGATCGCCGCCCACGGTGCGGAGATGGGACTGGACGCCGCCTCCGCCGAGGCCATGGCCGCGGCCACCGTCAAGGGCGCCGGCATCATGCTCCAGCAGGAGGGGGCCAGGGCCGAGGCTCTGCGCAAGGCCGTGATGAGCCCGAACGGCACCACTGAGAAGGCCGTGGAGGCGTTCCTGGACGGCGGCATGGGCGACCTCGTGAACCGTGCCATGGACGCGGCCGCGCAGCGCGACAAGGAGATGGCCGAGGAGTTCGGGGCCTGACGGCTCCGGCGTGCCTCAGGGCCGGGCGGCGAACCGGTCGATGAGGTCCGTGTGCCCGGAGACGATGAGGGTGTCGCGCGGGCCCACCCGGGTGTCCGGCTGGGCGTAGGTGAAGTCCTCGCCCGGGGTCTTCACACCCACCACGGTCACGCCGTACTTGGAGCGCACGTGGGACTCGGCGAGCGTGAAGCCCACGCACTCGGCCGGCGGGTACATCTTCACGATCGCGAAGTCGTCGTCGAACTCGATGAAGTCGAGCATGCGCCCGTTCACGAGGTGGGCGGCGCGCACGCCGGCGTCGTGCTCCGGGAAGATCACATGGTTCGCCCCGATCCGCTTGAGGATCGTGCCGTGCGCCTCGCTGATCGCCTTCACCCAGATGTGCGGGATCTCCAGGTCCACGAGGTTCACGGTGATCAGCACCGATGCCTCGATGGAGGTGCCCACGCCGACCACCGCCGTCGAGAAGTCCTGCGCACCGAGCTGGCGCAGGGCCTCGGAGTCGGTGGCGTCCGCCTCCACCACGTGGGTCAGCGAGGGGGCGTAGCGCTGCACGAGGACGGGGTCCCGCTCGACGGCGAGCACCTCGCGGCCCTGTGCGACGAGCTCCTCGGCCGTGGCGGCGCCGAAGCGGCCCAGCCCCACGACGAGCACGGGGGCGTTGGGATCGGTGCGCTGCGGGGTGTCAGCCAATGACCGGCCTCTCGACGGGGTAGCGGTAGAGCACGCGCCGCTGGCGCAGGGCGAGGGCGGCGGCGAACGTGATCGTACCAACGCGGCCCGCGAACATCATGGCCGTCAGGACGTACTTGCCGGCCGGTGGGCTCTCCGCGGAGACGCCCACGGAGAGCCCGCACGTGCCGAACGCGGAGATCACCTCGAACAGGGGCCGCTGGAGGGACTCGTCGGTGATGTGCACCAGCGCCAGAGTGGCCACGAGCACGAGGGTGGCCCCGAGTGCGAGCACCGCGATGGCCACGCGCAGGGACTCGGGGGCGATCGTGCGGCCGTGCGCCGTCACCTCGCGGTCGCCGCGCGCCTCCGCCACGATCGCGAGGAACATGATCGCCAGCGTGGTCACCTTGATGCCGCCCGCGGTGGAGGCGGACCCACCGCCCACGAACATCAGCGCGTCCATGAGCAGCAGGGACTCGGGCTGGTGCGCGTTCGTGTCGTCGATCGCGAAGCCTCCGGAGCGGGTCATCACGGAGCCGAACAGGGAGTGCCCGACCCGCTGCCAGAAGCCCATGCCGGCCTGGGTCGCCGGGTTGCCCGCCTCGAAGAAGAAGAGGGCGACGGCGCCGAGCACCAGCAGGGCCAGCGTCACCTCGACCGTGAGCTTGGTGTGCAGGTTCCACTCCCGGAACCGCCACCCCTTCTCCAGCAGCACCATGACCACGGGGAAGCCGAGCGCGCCGAGGAACACGCCGACGCCGAGCACCGTGATGACCACCGGGTCGTGCATGATCTCCGGCAGGCCGTCCACGTGCAGGGTGAACCCCGCGTTGTTGAAGGCGCTGACCGAGTAGAAGACACCGTGCCACAGGCCGGTGAGCCACGAGCCGGAGATGGCCGCGAACCGCGGCACGAGGACGAGCGCCAGCGCGGCCTCGGCGGTCAGCACCGTCACGACGACGACGCGCAGCAGCTGGCCGACCTCGCCGAGACTGCCGGAGGTCATGCCCGCCTGCTGCGTCGCCAGCTTCGACCTCAGGCCCAGATGCCGGGAGACGGCCAACGTGAGCAGCGAGGCCATCGAGAGGATGCCCAGGCCGCCGATCTGGATGGCCACGAGGATGACCACCTGGCCCGCGGGGGACCAGTGCTCGGCCGTGCTGACGGTGGTCAGACCGGTCACGGAGAAGGCGGAGACCGCGGTGAACATGGCGTCGTGCAGGGGGGTGGCGTGGCCGTCCGCCGCGGCCCACGGCAGGGCGAGGAGCCCGGTGAACACCAGGGCCATGAGGGCGAAGGCGGAGAGGGCGGCGCGGGCCGGGGAGCCGCCCACCACCGAGCTGACGGCACGGCCCGAGCGCCGCAACGCCGTGCGCAGGTCGGTCGAGGACTCCAGCGTGGAGGCCTGGCCGGGCCGGGGGAGTCCGCCGGGCCGGCGCACCCCGCCGTGGCGGCGGGCGTGCGGGGTCGGACGGGGACCTGCCACGGGGCACCTCCTGCACGGGGACGGGGAACGGACCGGCTCCCAGTATCGCGCGCCCCTGAGGCCCGCGCGTCACGCGGGCAAGACATCCGAGGCGCTCGTCGCCACCGTGCCGCCCGGAGCCCTAGGCTGGACCGTGATGAGCACCACGTCCACCCCTCCCGCTCCCACCCCCGCCGCTGTGGTGTGGGACTCCAGCCTGCTCCGCTACCGGTTCAGCGCGGAGCACCCGATGGCGCCCCTGCGGCTGGACCTCACGCACCGGCTCGTGGAGGCGTTCGGCCTGCTGGACGCGCCCCACGTGCGGATCGTGGAGCCGCCCGTGGCCACGGACGAGCAGCTCGCCCTCGTCCACGACCCCGAGTACGTCGCCGCCGTCCGCCGGGCCGCGGCGACGTCGTCGGCCGAGGACGGCCGCTTCGGCCTGGGCACCGAGGACTGTCCCGTGTTCCCGGACCTGCACGAGTCCGCCGCCCGGATCGCGGGCGGCTCCCTCGTCGCCGCGGAGGCGATCTGGTCCGGCGAGGTGGACCGCGCCGTGAACTTCGCCGGCGGCATGCACCACGCCGCCCGGTCCTCGGCGTCCGGGTTCTGCATCTACAACGACTGCGCCGTGGCCATCCAGCGCCTGCTGGACCTCGGCGCGGAGCGCGTCGCCTACGTCGACGTGGACGCGCACCACGGCGACGGCACGCAGTCGATCTTCTACGACGACCCCCGCGTGCTCACCATCTCCCTGCACGAGACGGGCATCAGCCTGTTCCCGGGCACGGGCTTCGCCAACGAGATCGGCGGCTCGGCCGCTCAGGGCACAGCGGTGAACGTCGCGCTGCCCCCGCGCACCGGCGACGCCGGCTTCCTGCGCGCCGCCCACGCCGTGGTCCCCCCGCTGCTGCAGGCGTTCGCCCCGGACGTGCTGGTCAGCCAGCACGGCTGCGACGGTCACCGCACGGACCCGCTCGCCGACCTGCGGCTGAGCGTGGACGGCCAGCGCCAGCTCGCGTTCGACGTCGGCGACTGGGCCGACCGGTTCGCGCACGGCCGGTGGCTGGCCACCGGGGGCGGCGGCTACAACCCGCTGCGGGTGGTGCCGCGCGCGTGGACCCACCTGACCGCCGCCGTCCTGCAGACCCCGATCCCGGTGAAGAGCGAGATCCCCGCCGCCTGGATCGAGCACGTCCGGGCCCTCACCGCGGACGAGCTGACCGGGGACATGTCCGTGCACGAGGGGGACGACGCCGAGCGGATCCCCACCGTGATGGGCGAGGACGCGGACGTGTGGTGGCGCTCGTGGGAGGTGGGCTACGACCCGGCCGACCCGGTGGACCAGTCGATCATGGCCACGCGCCGCGAGGTGTTCCCGCTGCACGGGCTGGACCCCTGGTTCGACTGAGCCGGTCCCCGTCCCGGTTCGACCGGGGCCCGTGCGGCCGGTATTGTGGCCGAGAACGTTTCCAGGCGTTCCACATCCGGTGGAATGCGGGTCGGCGTGTCCGGCGCCCCGGATGCCTGCGGTCCCACGACCGCCGACCCTCGCCCCGATTCAAGGAGTCCCCATGGGATCTGTGATCAAGAAGCGCCGCAAGCGCATGTCGAAGAAGAAGCACCGCAAGCTGCTTCGCAAGACCCGTCACCAGCGTCGCAACAAGAAGTGACGCCCGCGCCCTCCGGGCGCTGACGAGACGAAGCCGCCGTCCCCTTCCGGGGGGACGGCGGCTTCGTCGTGGACGGCGATCCGTAGAGTGGGGGCCATGACCGCCGACCTGCCCGCCGCCACCGCCCGTGTCCAGCTGCTCGTGAAGCCCGGCTGTCACCTGTGCGCCGAGGCCGAGGCCACGGTGGCGCAGGTGTGCGACGTGCGGGGCGAGGCCTGGGAGGCCGTCGACGGCGCCGCGCACCCGGCCCTGCTCGAGCGGTTCGCGGACGAGGTGCCCGTGCTGTTCGTCGACGGCGTCCAGCGCGACTTCTGGCGCGTGGACCCGGCCCGCCTGGGCCGGCTCCTGGACGCCCCGCGGGTCTGAGCGGGCTCAGCGGCGCGCGAAGCGCTGCCAGGCCTTCAGCCGCATGTACTCCGTGGCGTCCGGGCGGTAGGCGAGCACGATGCCGGCGACGCCGAGGCCCACCCACGCCAGGTCCAGCGGGCTGAACGCCCCCATCACGGCGTTGGAGACCAGCACCAGCACGGACAGGGCCGCCAGCACCGTTCCGACGATGCGCGCGGCGCGCGAGCCGCCGCGGATCGCGAACGCCACCCACAGGTAGACGAGGAACGCGAGCACGCCGAACACGGCCGCCGTCGTGGCGAGGGCCGGGAGCATCCCCTCCATCATGGCGCGCATCTGCTCCGCCTGGTCGGCGGGCAGATCCATCTGCTCGACGGACCGGTCCAGCTCCTGCTGGATCGCGGCCTGGCCCTCCGGCTGGGTGAGGGCGAAGGCCGCCAGCAGGGTCGTCGCCAGCAGCAGGAGGCCGCCCGAGACGATCAGCCAGAACGCGGCCGTCAGGGAGCGCGGCCGCGGGGGCAGCTCGACCGGGCCGGGAGACTGCCAGCCGGCCGGGCCGTGGGGGGAGGGGGCCTGGGGCATCCCCGCCTGGCCCGGGGCGCCGTACGGAGTCGCCGGCGGTGCGCCGTAGGGGTTCTGGCCGTACGGGCTCGCGCCCGCTGGGTCGGGGGAGCCCGGGGCCGGCCCCTGCGGGGCGGTGCCGTACGGATCGGTGCCGTACGGGTTCTGGCTGCCGTGGGGATCGGTGGGCGAGGTGCCGGACATGGGGCCTCCTTGCGACGCCGACGCTCGCGGCGCCTCGGTGCGGACGGGGGTGGCGGCGCGGTCGCGCCGAGCTGTGCCCCACGCTACCGCCGGGGCCACCGGTCCGCCTCTGCCAGACTGGCCTCATGCAGACGCTCGCCACCGTCCACCTGGTCCGTCACGGAGAAGTCCACAACCCCGATCGTGTCCTCTACGGCCGCCTGCCGGAGTTCGGGCTCTCGGAGCTCGGCCACGAGATGGCCCGGGGCGTGGCCGCGTGGTTCGCGGAGCGCGCCGCGCAGACCGGCCGGGCGCCAGCCGTCGTCGCCGCCTCCCCGCTGACCCGCGCGCAGCAGACCGCCGCGCCCATCGCGGCCGCGTTCGACCTGCCGCTGGTCACCGAGCCGGACCTGATCGAGGCGGAGAACGCCTTCGAGGGCATGTCCCAGGTGGCGGCGTCGCTGAAGCGGAACCCGCGGCTATGGCCCCAGCTGCGCAATCCCCTGCGCCCGTCCTGGGGCGAGCCGTACCGCGCGCAGGCCGCCCGGATGCTGGCCGTCGTCGACCGGCTCCGCGGCGAGGCCGTGGCCGCCGAGGGGCCCGGCGCCGAGTCCGTGCTCGTCTCGCACCAGCTGCCGATCTGGGTGACGCGCCTGGCCGTCGAGGGCCGTCCGCTGTGGCACGACCCGCGCCGCCGTGAGTGCTCGCTGACCTCCGTGACCTCGCTCGTGTACGAGGAGGGTCGCAGGGTGCCGCGCGTCGAGTACCACGAACCGAACCAGGCCCTGCTCAAGGACGCCTCCTCCCTGCCGGGCGCCTGAGGCCCCCCCGACGGCGACCGGCGTCGACGACGCCGGCCGCGGCCTCCCACGGGGTGGGGGTGTGACGTCCAGGGTTCAGTCAGAATGCGGGGCGGACAGTAGACTCCCCAGGTCCCCGGAATCCAGCGCCGCGCATCCCCTGGAGGGCAGTCACGCCATGCACACCCCGCCCCGTCCGTCCCGCCGCACCCTGCTGACCGGCCTCGCCCTCGCCAGCCTGGCGCCGGCGCTCGCGGCCTGCTCGGGCGGTGACGACTCGCTCGCGCGGCAGGCGGGCAACGCGGACGGCAAGAACTACATCGCCGGCGACGGCTCCGTCCTGGAGATCGCCCCCGCCGAGCGCGGCGCCCCCGTGGAGTTCGCCGCCGAGCTCTTCGACGGCACCCCCGTGACCGGCGCGAGCCTGCGCGGCACCCCCGCCCTGCTGAACTTCTGGTACGCCGCCTGCGCGCCGTGCCGCGTCGAGGCCCCCCACCTCGTCTCCCTGCACGAGCAGTTCGCCCCGCAGGGGGTGCGGTTCCTCGGCGTGAACGTCCGGGACACCGTCACCACCGCGCAGGCCTTCGAGCGCACCTTCGAGATCCCCTACCCGTCCATCGAGGACGCCCGCGGGGACGTGCTCCTGAACATGACCGACTACGTGCCCCCGCAGGCCGTGCCCTCCACCCTCGTCCTGGACGTCGAGGGCCGCGTGGCCGCCCGCGTGCTCGGCGCCGTGGAGGAGTCCACCCTGCGCGCCCTGCTCACCACCGTGGTGGACGAGGCCGCGGCCTGACCCGGCCGCCGTGTCCATGCAGAGCAACCCCTTCGCCGAGATCGCCCTCGACGGCTCCCTGCTGCTGGCCGCGCCGATCGCCGTGCTGGCCGGCCTGATCTCCTTCCTCTCCCCGTGCGTGCTGCCGCTCGTGCCCGGCTACCTCGGGTACGTCACCGGCCTCGGCGGGGACGTGCTCACCAGCCGCCGCCGCGGGCGCCTCGTGCTCGGCTCCGTGCTGTTCGTGCTCGGGTTCGCCGTGGTGTTCGTGGGCATCACCGTGGTGTTCACCCAGGCCATGGTCTGGCTGCGGCGCGACGGCGCCTGGGTCACCCCCGTGCTCGGCGTGCTCGTGATGCTCATGGGCCTCGTGTTCCTCGGCGGCGGCGGCCGGCTTCAGCAGGAGCGCCGCGTCCACTTCAAGCCCGCCGCCGGCCTGGTCGGCGCGCCCCTGCTGGGCATGACCTTCGGCCTGGGCTGGGCGCCGTGCATCGGCCCCACCATGGCCGCCGTCCTGGCCATGTCCACGGCCAGCTCCGGCTCCGTGGGCCGCGGCGCCCTGCTCGCCTTCCTCTACTGCCTCGGCCTGGGCCTGCCGTTCGTGCTCATGGCCCTCGGCATGGAGCGCGGCATGCGGGCCCTCGGGTTCTTCCGCCGGCACCGCGTGCTGATCATGCGCCTCGGCGGCGCCCTGCTGATCGCGCTGGGCCTGCTCATGGTCACCGGCGTCTGGACCGCCTGGACCACGCAGCTGCAGCTGTGGTTCGCCAACGAATGGGAGATGCCCCTGTGAGCTCCAAGGCCGCCCGGACGCGCTCCGAGCCCGTCACCCTGCCGCGCCTCGGCCTGGCGGGCACCCTGCGCTGGATCTGGACCCAGCTGACCAGCATGAGCACCGCGCTCATGCTGCTGCTCCTGCTCGCCGTCGCCGCCGTGCCCGGCTCCCTCGTGCCCCAGCGCCGTGCCGGCCCCGAGATCGTGGACCAGTGGATCGAGGACAACCCCGTGTGGGGCCCCGTCCTGGACGCCCTGCAGTTCTTCGACGTCTACAACTCCGTCTGGTTCTCGGCCATCTACCTGCTGCTGTTCGTCTCCCTCGTGGGCTGCGTGTGGCCGCGCGCCATCCAGCACGCCAAGGCCCTGCGCCAGCCCCCGGCCCGCACCCCCCGCAACCTGACGCGCCTGCCGGCCTCCGGCGTCGTCGTCCTCGAGGAGGGCGGCCCGAGCCCCGAGGAGGCCGTGGCCCGCGCCCAGGCGTGGCTGCGCAAGCGGCGCTACCGTGTGGAGCGGCGCCTCGAGGACGGTGGCGCCTCCGTGGGCGCCGAGCGCGGCTACCTGCGCGAGATCGGCAACATCCTGTTCCACCTCTCCCTGATCGGCGTGCTCGTGTTCATGGCCTACGGCGGGATGACCAAGTACACGGGGCAGAAGATCATCGTGGAGGGGGAGGGCTTCGCCAACAACCTCGTGGCCTACGACTCCTTCACCCCCGGCACCTACTTCAGCGCGGACGACCTCCAGCCGTTCTCCCTCACCCTCGACTCCTTCGACGCCGTGTTCGACCGCGAGTCCGAGACCCACTACGGCCAGCCGCTGGACTACACCGCCGTCATGGACGTCCGCGAGGGCTCCGGCGGCGAGCTCCAGCGCCAGATCCTCAAGGTCAACCAGCCGCTGGACATCGACGGCGTGCGCGTCTACCTCGTGGGCAACGGCTACGCGCCCGTGGTCACCGTCCGCGACGGCAACGGCGACATCGCGTTCCAGGGCCCGGTGGTCACCCGCGTGTTCGACCAGAACTACGGCTCGCAGGCCACCCTCAAGGTGCCCGACGCGCGGCCGGACCAGCTGGGCTTCGTGGGCTTCTTCCTGCCCACGGCGGTGGAGGACGAGAACGGGGCCGCCTTCTCGGCCGACCCCGAGCTGCTGCGCCCGCAGCTGCAGCTGAACTCGTACGTCGGCGACCTCGGCCTGGACTCCGGCCGCCCGCAGAACGTGTACGTGCTGGACACCGCAACCCTCACCGAGCTCAACAGCCGCACCAACGAGAACGGCGGCATCGTGCTCAGCCCGGGCCAGACGTACGAGCTGCCCGAGGGCAAGGGCTCCATCAGCTTCGACGGCGTCCGCCGCTACGTCGGCCTGGACATCCACTACGACCCGGGCAAGTGGGGCGTCGGCGTGTTCGCCGGCACCGCCCTGCTCGGCCTGGCGATCAGCCTGTTCGTCCGCCGCCGCCGCGTGTGGGTGCGCGCCCGCACCGACGACGACGGCCGCACCCGCGTGGAATACGCGCTGCTCGCCCGCGGCGAGGAGTTCGGCCTCCACGAGGAGCACGTGGCCCTGCGCGCCGCCATGGAGAAGTGGTGGCCCATCGTCGCCGCCACCGAGACGGCCGACGACGCCGCGGCCGGTGCCGCCCCCCAGTCCACCCCCCCCACCCCCGAGCCCCCCGCCGGCCCCGCCGACGCCCGATCAGGAGACTGACAGTGTTCAACCCCACGGCCCCCGTGAACGAGCAGCTGGCGCTGTACAGCGACCTCTTCATGCTCATCGCCGCGCTCGTGTACGCGGCGGCGTTCATCCTGTTCACCATCGACATGGCCACCGCCTCGGCCACCATCCGCCGCCTCGAGGCCGACCTCGCGGCCCAGCGCGGGCAGGTGCGCACCGCTCCGGACCGCGAGACCGTGGGGGCCGCCGTCGGCGGGTCCACGGCGGTCGGCGCGAGCGACTCCGACACGGCCCGGCCGGTCGCCGCCGCCGAGCGCGGCATCGACGCGGACGCCGACCTCGTGGACGAGGACATGGACTACACGGGAGGCGGCCGCCGCCCGATCGCCAACGTGGCGGTGGCCGTGCTGGCCGTGGGCTGGGCGCTGCACGCGTTCGCCGTCGTCGCCCGCGGCCTCGCCGCCTCCCGCGTGCCGTGGGGCAACCTGTACGAGTTCATGACCACCGGCGCGCTCGTGATCACGACCGTCTACCTGCTGTTCCTCTTCCGCAAGGACCTGCGCTTCGTGGGCACGTTCGTCACCGGTCTGACGGTGGCCATGATGTGCGCGGCCACCATGGGCTTCCCGACGCCGGTGGGCCACCTCCAGCCGCCGCTGCAGTCGCCGTGGCTCGTCATCCACGTGTCCATCGCCGTGCTCGCCAGCTCGCTGTTCGCGCTGACCGCCGCGATGTCCGTGCTGCAGCTGCTGCAGGACCGTGCGGAGAAGCGCGCCGCGGCGGGCGAGCGCTCGTGGGCGTTCCTGCGCCTCGTGCCGGCCGCGCAGGGGCTGGAGAACTGGTCCTACCGCCTCAACGCGATCGCCTTCGTGATGTGGACGTTCACCGTGATCGCCGGCGCCATCTGGGCCGAAGCCGCGTGGGGCCGGTACTGGAACTGGGACACCAAGGAGGTCTGGTCCTTCGTCATCTGGGTGGTCTACGCGGCGTACCTGCACGCCCGCGCCACCCGCGGCTGGACCGGCGCCCGCGCGGCCTGGCTGAGCATCGTGGGCTTCCTGTGCATCGTGTTCAACTACACGATCGTGAACACGTACTTCCCGGGCCTGCACTCGTACGCGGGTCTGCCCGGCTGAGTCCGGCGGGGCCCCTCAGGCGCGCGGGCCGTCGCCGTCCGGGTCGGCGTCGTCGTCGCCCTGCTCCCGACGACGGCGCAGCTCCTCCTCGCGGGCGCGCAGCTCGGCCTCGCGGCGGTCCAGGTCCTGCTCGCGGGCGTCCTGGCGGCGCTGCATGCGCAGGCTGCGCAGGAACGCCTCGTCGTCGTCCGGGGCCCCGGTGGGCCGGGGCGCCGGGCGGCCGGCCGCGCCGGCCGGGCGGGCGCGGCCGAGCAGCAGCCACAGCAGCGGCCCCACGAGCGGCACGAGCACGATGGCCGCCACCCACGCCGCCTTCGGCAGGCTGCGCACCTCGCGGGCGGGGGTCAGCAGCGCCTCGAACAGCGCGTAGAGGGTCAGGCCCGCGAGGATGATCGCGGCGGGGATGATGAAGCGGCCCATCCTTCCAGTCTAGGCGCGGGCTGGGCGGTCGGCGGGCGGGGCGTCCTTCCTCGTAGGATGGACCGGTGCGCATCTTCTTCTACGGTCTGGTCCGCGTGGTCGTCTTCGTCGCCCTGTGGGCGCTGTTCTACTACGTGATGGACCTCGGGATGATCTTCGGGGTGATCGCGGCCACGATCCTGACGTTCGCGGTCAGCTACCTCTTCCTCGGCCGCCTGCGCACGGGGGCCACCGAGGACCTGTCCGCCGCGTGGGAGGGCCGCCCGGGCCGCCGGGGCCGCACCGAGACCGCCGATGCGGACGCCGAGGACGCCTACACCGAGGGCCGGTTCCGCGAGTGAGCCCCGCGGGGCGACGGGGCGGATGCCGCCGCCGACGCCGTCGTCACCCCGTGCGGCTCAGAGCAGCGCGCCGAGAGTGAACGTGATCGCGTAGACGATCCCGATCACGCCGGTCGCGCGCAGCACCGGGATCAGCGCCCGGCGGTCGTCGGCGCGCAGCACCGTGCGGATCGGCCGGATCGCGAGCAGGCCGCCGATCGGCACGAGCAGCAGCCCCGGGTGCACCGCCACCCAGAACAGCGGCAGCAGCAGGGCGACGGCCAGCATGACGCCGTAGGACGCCCGCGCGGGTCCGTCGCCCAGGCGGGCGGCCAGCGTCATCTTCCCGACCTCGCGGTCCGTGGGGATGTCCCGGATGTTGTTGGCCATGAGCAGGGCCGTGGAGATCAGCCCGCAGCCGATCGCGCCGGCCCAGGCCAGGCCGCTGACGGCGTCGGCCTGGGTGTACGTGGTGCCGAGGACGGCCACCAGCCCGAAGAACACGAACACGAACACCTCGCCGAGGCCGAGGTACCCGTACGGCCGCTTCCCACCGGTGTAGAACCACGCGGCCAGCACGCAGGCGACGCCGACCAGCAGGAACCACCAGTGCCCCGAGAGCAGGATGAGCCCCAGGCCGGCCAGCCCGGCGAGGCCGAAGGACGCGAAGGCCGCCTGCTTCACCTGGGCCGCGGGCACGAGCCCGGAGACGGTGAGCCGGAAGGGGCCGACGCGCTCGTCGTCGGTGCCGCGGATGCCGTCCGAGTAGTCGTTGGCGTAGTTCACGCCGATCTGCAGTGCGAGCGACACCACGAGGGCCAGCAGCGCCGCGCCGAGGTGGAAGGAGCCGAGCTCCGCGGCGGCGGCCGAACCGACGATCACGGGGGCGATCGCCATGGGCAGCGTGCGCGGGCGCGCGGCGGCGACCCACTGGGAGAGCGTGGCGGCCATGGGCGGGGGTTCCTCCTGGGGAGCGGGGTGGGCAGCGGCGCGCGGCGGGCCGGGTCGACGGCGGCGCGCGGCCGGGGCCCGACGTCGGCCGGGCCCGGGTCATTCTCCCACGCGGGCGGGGCGGCGCTCAGCCGGCGGTGAACCGGGCGGCCAGGGCCTGCCGGTCGGTCTTGCCGGTGGAGAGCAGGGGCAGGGCGTCGAGGACGAGCCACGTCTTGGGCACCGCGGCCGCACCCAGCGCCTCGCGCACGTGGGCGCGCAGGACGGCCTCGTCGGGGGCCGCGGCCGGGTGGGCGGGCACGACGGCGGCGCACAGCCGGGCGCCCCACTCGGGATCCGGCACGCCGGCCACGTGGGCCGCCGCGACGCCCGGGTGCGCCTCGAGCACCGCGGTCACCGCCGCCGCGGACACCTTCACCCCGCCCGTGATGACGACGTCGTCCAGGCGACCGGTCACGGCCAGCCGCACGCCGCCGTCGTCGGTGGGGGAGAGCACGCCCGTGTCCTCGGTCAGGAAGGCGCGGGCGCCGTCCGCGGCAGCGACGAAGTGGGCGGCGGTGCGGGCGGGGTTGTCGAGGTAGCCGGCCGCCACCATGGGCCCGGCCAGGCGCACGCGCGGCGGGGCGTCGGGGTCGTCCGGGGCCACCGCGGCGGTGACGCCGGGCAGCGGCACGCCGTCGTAGACGCAGCCGCCGCACGTCTCGGCCATGCCGTAGGTGGCGGTGAGGCGCACCCCCGCCGCCTCGGCCGCGGCCCGCAGCGCGGGATCGAGCCGGGCGCCGCCCACGAGCACGCGGTCGAAGGAGCGCAGGGCCGCCCGCCCGGCCGGGTCGGCGTCGGCCGCGAGGAGGCGGGCGAGCTGGGTGGGGACGAGCGAGACGAGCCGGGGGCCGGCGTCGTCGGGCAGGGCGGCCGCCCCGGTGGCGAACGCCGCGGGCGTGAACGGGCCCGGTGGCAGGGCCACGGGTGCGGTCCCGGCCGCGATCGAGCGGGAGAGCACGGCGAGCCCGGCCACGTAGTGCACGCCGAGGGCCAGCAGCCACGCCCCCTCGCCGCCGAGCCGCCGGGCCGTGGCCGCGGCCGAGGCGCGCAGGGCCGCGCCGGTCAGGACGATCTGCTTCGGCGTGCCCGTGGACCCGGAGCTGCGCACCACGGCGACGGCGTCCGGGTCCCCGCAGCGGCGCGGGTCGCGGGCCTCGGGCCGGGGGAGCGCGGCGCCGTCGGCGGTCAGCTCGACGGGGGCGCCGCCGTCGAAGGCCGCCGCGAGGGCGTCCGTGGCGCGGGCGAGGGCATCGGCGGTGGCGGGCATGGCCCCGAGTGTAGGAGGCCCGACGGTCGGACGGACCCGCCCGGCAGACCGGACCCGCCCGGCCGGTCAGAGCATGAACGGCACGGTGGCGATCTTGACCACCATGATCAGTGCGAACAGCTGGGCGTACCCCTCGGTCACGCGGGCGTCGGTGGACCGGGAGAGCGCGTAGTCCAGGATCGCCGGCTGGCCCGTGATGCCCGCCAGCGCCCCGAAGGTGCGATCCACGGACTGCCCCAGCAGCCGTGCCGCGGCGATGAGCAGGGCCGCGGTCAGCGCGGTGAGCACGGCGGACATCAGGATGGCCAGCCCGCCGACCCGGGTGAACACCGTCTCGATGAACGCCGGGCCGGCGGCCAGGCCCACCACGCCCAGGAAGAGCATGAGGCCGAACTGCCGCAGTGTCAGTGCGATCTCCGTGGACGGCTCCCACACCGTGGGTCCCGTTCGGCCGATCGCACCGAGGGCGAGGCCGACGAGGATGCACCCGGCCGCCGGGCCGAGGGAGAAGGAGGCCCCGCCCGGAAGCGGGATCGTCACCATGCCCAGCAGGTAGCCCAGCGCCATGCCCGTGCCCAGGGAGATCCAGTCCAGGTCCGAGAGCCCGCGCGTCGAGTTGCCGAAGAAGTCGCGCACCGCCTCCATCCGCGGCGCGGTGGTCACGATGAGCACCCGGTCGCCGACCTTGAGCTCGGTCTGCGGGGTGGCCAGCGACTCGACGTCGTCGCGCCGCAGCCGGGCGACGTCGGTGCCGAAGCGCTCGCGCAGGGACAGCGTGCCCAGGCGGCGATCGGCCAGGGCGCGGGCCGTGACGATGACCATGGAGGTCTGCAGCGGGTTCATCACCCGCGCCGGGTCGGCGCCGGTGCGTCGGCCGAAGGCCTGCACGGCCGCGTCGATGTTCTTCTCCGTGCCGTCCAGGACGACCTCGTCCCCGGGTTCGATCCGGTCGGCGGAGCCGGCGATCCGGGCCATGCCGCCGTGGCGCAGCGCCACCACGCGCACCAGTCCCTCGGAGATCCCCGGGATGTCCCGCACGGCGAGGGCGGAGGTGGCGGCCGCGGCGGTGAAGCGCAGCTTGCCGTCGGTCACCGGCGCCGGATCGCGCGGGGAACTGCTCCACGGGCGGGCGGCGAGCAGGGTGATCGCGATGATGGTGCCGACCACGCCCACCAGGTAGGACAGCCCGTAGCCCACGGCCGGGGCCTGCCCGCCGGTGAGCTGGTTCGCCAGCGCCATCGCCGGCGTCGCGGTGAGCGAACCCGTCCACACGCCGATCGCCGTCGGCAGGTCCAGGTGGAGCAGCGCGGCCAGCGGGTGCACCGTGAAGGCGGTGAGGATCACCACGACGACGGCGGCCAGCATCAGGGGCAGGTTGCGGCGCAGGTCCCGGAAGAACACCTTGCCGGCGCCGAGCCCGATCAGGTAGGCGAAGAGGGCCAGGCCGAAGCTCTGGAACAGGGCCAGCCGGTCGCCGACGTCGGGCAGCACCGCTCCGACGAGCAGGCCCACGAACAGGGCTCCGGAGGCGCCGAGGCGGATCTTGCCCAGGGGGATGGTGCCGACGGCGGCGCCCAGGGCGACGGTGGCCATGAGGACGAGGATGGGCTGGTCGTTGAGCAGTGCGAGCATGGGCGGGTCTCCGTCCTGCCGTGGTGGTCGGTCAGAAGTGGTACGGGAAGGCGGACCAGTCCGGGTCGCGCTTCTGCAGGAACGCGTCCCGGCCCTCCACGGCCTCGTCCGTCATGTAGGCCATGCGCGTGGCTTCGCCGGCGAAGACCTGCTGGCCGGCCATGCCGTCGTCGGGAAGGTTGAACGCGAACTTGAGCATGCGCAGGGCCTGCGGGGACTGACGGTTGATGTCCGCGGCGTACTCGAGGGCGACCTCCTCGAGGCGCTCGTGGTCCACGGCCTCGTTCACCGCGCCCATGGCCACCATCTCCTCGGCCGAGTACTCGCGGGCGGTGAAGAAGATCTCGCGGGCGCGCTTCTGGCCCACCTGCCGGGCGAGCAGGGCCGAGCCGTAGCCGGCGTCGAAGGAGCCCACGGTGGCGTCGGTCTGCTTGAACTTCCCGTGCTCGCGGGAGGCGAGGGTGAGGTCCGCGACCACGTGGAGCGAGTGGCCGCCGCCGGCCGCCCAGCCGTTCACGACGGCGATGATCGCCTTGGGGGAGGTGCGCATCAGGCGCTGGACCTCGAGGATGTGGAGGCGTCCGGCGCGGGCCGGGTCGATGGTCTCGGCCGTCTCCCCCTCGGCGTAGCGGTAGCCGTCGCGGCCGCGGATGCGCTGGTCCCCGCCGGAGCAGAACGCGTGGCCGCCGTCCTTGGGGGAGGGGCCGTTGCCGGTGAGCAGCACCGTGCCCACGTCCGGGGTCATGCGGGCGTGGTCGAGGGCGCGGTAGAGCTCGTCCACGGTGCCGGGGCGGAACGCGTTGCGGACCTCGGGGCGGTCGAAGGCGATGCGCACTGTGGGCAGGTCGCGCACCCAGCGGCCGTCGGCGTCGCGCTCCACCTGGCGGTGGTAGGTCAGGTCCTCGAAGTCGAAGCCCTCGACCACGCGCCAGCGCGTGGGGTCGAAGATGTCGGAGACCTGTTCGGGCAGGCGGTCGCGGTCGGGGCGGGCGGCGTCGGGCTGCGGGGTGCTCATGGGGCCCGAGTCTAGGTGTATGAGGGCTGGACGTTGGTGACGCCTTCCCGCAGCCGGGATGCCGGTGGCTGGCCGCCCGCGCCTGAGTGTGGTCGGTGGTAGTTGTAGTGGATGTTCCAGACCGCAATCGCGGCTGAGCGGGCATCCTCGCTGGTGAAGTCTCGGGCGTAGAGCAGTTCTTCGGCCAGGATCCGCTGGTAGCGCTCCACCCTGCCGTTGTGGCGAGGTGTGTACGGCTTGGTCTTCTGGTGCCGAGACTGGTTGCCGACGATCCGGGCGAAGTCTCCGGAGCGGTAGCACGCGCCGTTGTCGGTTACGACTCGGTGGATGTGCGTGATGCCGTGGGCGGCAAACCAGGCCTTGGCTCGGGATAGGAAGGCCGCCGCGGTGGCTCCCTTCTCATCGGGTAGTGGCTCGGTATAGGAGAGCCGGGAGAAGCCGTCGATGGCGGAGTGCAGGTAGGTGTACCCACGCCGTGCGCCCGCTGACTTGGCGCGACCGGCGGCCTTGGCTTGGTCACTGTCACGGCCGTGGATGCGCCATCCGCCGCCGTCGGGGATCCTGCCGACCTTCTTCACGTCCAGGTGCACCATGTGCCCGGGCCAGCGGGCGGTGATCTTCCCTGGCTTTCGGTTGTTGTCTCCTCCTGGGTCGATGAACCGTCGTTGAGCGAGGCCGAGTCGGGTCAGGTGTCGAGTCACGGTTCGACGGTTGATCGTGAACCCAAGGTCGGCGAGCTCGTCGGTGATGCGCTGGGCGGACCACTTGTGTTCGCGCCGCCACGTCTCGATGTGCTCGATGACCCATGCGGGTGTCGCGTCCGGACTCCGATGCGGAGTCGACGGTCGATCTTGAAGTCCGGCGTCGCCGAGACGCCGCCATCGGTTGACCCACTTCGATGCGCAGGCGCGTGAGATTCCCATTTCCGCTGCTACGTGGGCGATCGGGCGGGTCTTGCACCGCTCGACGAGGCGTCGTCGTCCTTCGACGGAGAGTGGCGCGTTGGTGTGGGTCATCGGGTCGAAGCCGCTTCCTGCTCAGTCGTGGGGGTGAGAGCTTCGCGGGGCAGCCAACGCAGAGCGAGGAGGCCAAGGAGGAGATGCAGCGAGGCGGCGGTTGCTGCGGCCATGTGCAGGCCCGTGAGGAAGGCCGCCTTGGCGTCGGTCACGAGTCTCGCTGTCAGATCGGGGAGCTGGAGTGTCTCGTCGAGCGTGGGCGCGAGATCGGGACCCTGGAGACGGAAGAGCAAGGCGGCCAGCGATCCGAGCAATGCGATGCCGAGTGCATTGCCGATCTCATTGCTGGTCTCAGCGATGGCACCGGCTGATCCGGCGCGCTCGGGAGGAACCGCAGCCACGGCCGTGTCCGCGACGACGGCGAAGGAGATGCCGTAGCCGACGCCCGCAACGGCGGTCGAGGCGAGGTACCAGCTGATGCCGCCGGTGACCGTGGTGGGAAGCAGCAGGAGCAGACCGGCAGCGATCGAGAAGTGGCACACCAGCAGTGCGGTGCGCTTGCCGACGCGGTCGACGATCATCGGGGTGATGATGCAGGTCGCGGTCAGCACGACGGCCCCTGGAAGCGCCAAGAGTGCTGCGTGGAGGACGGGGATGTCGAGCACGGACTGCAGATAGATCCCGGCCAGGTAGGCGGCGGCCGACCAGGCTGCGAGCGGCAGCAATCCAGTGATGATGGCGACGGTGAAAGTCCGGTCGCGGAAGAGGGAGAAGTCGATGAGCGGGTGGTCGTCGAGGAGTTGAGTCCCGGATAGTGGTGTAACCCTCCCCGGTGGCCGGGCGTGTCAACTTGTCTGTGTAAGCGGGGTGGTCACAGGTAGGGGTTGATCCG
>NZ_JALJRI010000086.1:0-547 GCF_024519795.1 Micrococcus sp. Mcc89
AGAGCTCGACCAGCTGCGGGATCAGCTCCTCGTCCCGCACCGCGCGAGCCGAGGGGGCGCGGGTCTTGGCGGCGTAGTAGCTGCTCGGAGCCACCTGCAGCAGCCTGCAGATGAGCTCGACTCCGAGCCGGCGAGCGTCGACCAGGTCATCCTTGTTCGCGTCGATGAACGCGACTACTTCCGGTAGTGGCGGTCGAGCTCCGCCCCGAAGAAAGACGCAGCACGCTTGAGGACCTCGTTGGCCCGCCGCAACTCCCGGACTTCCTGCTCCAGTTCACGCACCGCCGCGCCTCAGCGCTGCTCACGCCAGAGGTGACGCCGTCGTCGATGTCGGCGTGCTTGACCCACATCCGCACGGACTCGACCCCGTATCCGAGCTGCGTCGCGACCCGCTGCACAGTCCCATGCTCGGTTCCCAGCTCGGCACGCAGCGTCCGCACCATCCGGACCGCCGCGGCCTTCTCCTCCGGCGAATACCGACGCGTCGTCGGCTTCCCCGCTGTCTGCTCTTTCGGCATAACTCCATCCTCGTTTCCAAGGTCAGGAG
>NZ_JALJRI010000087.1:0-275 GCF_024519795.1 Micrococcus sp. Mcc89
CCCTCGGCTCGCGCGGTGCGGGACGAGGAGCTGATCCCGCAGCTGGTCGAGCTCTGGGAGACGAACTACCGCGTCTATGGAATCCGCAAGCTCTGGAAAGCCGCCGGCCGGGCGGGGATCATGATCGGCCGAGACCAGACCGCCCGGCTGATGCGCGCTGCAGGCATCGAGGGTGCGCGGCGGTCGAAGAGGATCAAGACCACCCGGCCGGACCCGGCGTCGGCGCGGCACCCGGACCTCGTGAAGCGGGAGTTCACCGCGCCTGCCCCGAACCG
>NZ_JALJRI010000088.1:0-12299 GCF_024519795.1 Micrococcus sp. Mcc89
CTGATCGCCGGCCACCTCGACCACCTCGATCTCGTCGATGAACTCGATGTTCATGCCCCCCTCCTTTCTTTCTCATCGCTCCTAATAGACGTTCTCTGCGCAGATCGTTGAGGTTGACCTCTCCGTCTGAACACTTTCATCATGTCGCGCTTTCCGGGGCCTCACCATCTACTTTGGTGCATATCCGAGATGATCTATGGGGCAGTTCGGACGCACTCAGGCGGCCGTCTCGGCCCAGGCGGTGGACACGCGCGGCGAGGTCAGTACATGGGACAGCGTCCGGTGGGCGCGCTTGAGGTCCTCCTCGGAAACGCACCGTTCGCCGGGGAGCATGCGGCCGCTGGCCAGAAGTGCGCGGTATTCGGACTCGAGCATGCTGGCCACCACGACGGATTCGTAGCGCCCGTCCACGAAGACGACGTCCCGCAGAATCCCCTCCAAGGTGAGGAAACCGGCCCGGAGCATGCCCATGACGTGCCGGTTGTACGTGGCCGCGCGTAGCTCCACCCGATGCGCGCGCATCTGGTCGAACAGCAGTCCGATCCCCAGTTCCACGACCATGGCCCCGTATCCGGTGCCGACCCGGTTCGGCGGCACCACGATGCCGATGAAAAAGCTGCCGGTGCCGGGGGTCTCGACCCAGTTGAAGACGCCGACCAGGCCCTCGTCCGGCACCACGCCGACCCTCACCCCACGGTGGGCGGCGGGGTCCGGCCGCAAGGCCTCGGCCGTGATGCGGCCCTGCATGCCGTGGGCCAGCCGGCCGGCCTCCCCGTCGAACCAACTGAGGATCTCGGGGATGTCCGACTCCTCCAGCTCTCGCAGATACAGCGTGTCCTGGCTCATGATGCGATCTCCTCTTCGTTCTCGATGGTGATGTCGTGGGTATCTGCGACGACCGACAGCCGGGGGCCGGCCGACGTCGTCGCCGTGGTCAGCGAGTCCAGCCCCGGCAGCAGGGGCAGGGCCGGGTCCTGCAGACGCGCCAGGACCCGCACAGCACCGGCCAGGCCGGAGCCGAGGGAGTGGGAGAAGCGCAGGTGCAGGTGCCCGGGCAGGTGGGGCCGGCCGTCGGCGAGGACGATGTACCGGCGCAGCCCGGCCAGATTGGCGACCAGGAGCTCCTCCTCCCGCGCCGTCCGGTCCGGGCCGCGCTCGGCCAGGAAGGCCAGCGCCCCCGTCCTGCCCCGCCACAGGCCCTGGGTCGCCCAGAGGGCTGCCAGGCAGGTGCGGCCGCCGGCGGCGACGAGGCCCGCCAGCTTCGCGCTCGGTGCCAGCCGGTGCAGATGCATGGCCGCCAATGCGACTCCGAGGGACCCGTAGCCCAGATCGGGCTGGTGCTTGAGGTTGCCCCGGTCCAGCAGAACCGTGCCGTCGGCGCGAGGCACCAGCCGCTCCAGGTCCAGGCCCAGGGCGCCCCGTGCTCGATCGAGCCAGTGATCGTCCCCGGTGAGCCGGGCCAGCCGGGCACCCATCAGCGCCACACCGCTCGGCCCCTCCAGCAGACCCCGTCCGGCGCGGCCCGCCTCCGTCGCCCGCAGGGCCCGGTCGGTGAGGTCGAAGGCCTCCTCGAACCGGCCCGCAGACAGGGCCGCCCATGCCAGGCCCGCCGACCCGGACTCCAGACCCGGCGCGGTCACACCGGAGGCGTCCGCCCGGGCACGGTCGAGCACGGCGGCAGCCTCCTCCGACCGGCCGAGCTCACCCAGCACGAGTGCCACGCCGGCGCGGCCGGTGAACAGACCGGGCCGGGCCCGCGGCGAGCTGAGCGTGACCCGGGTCAGGCGGTCCAGGGCGGGGTCGACGTCGGCTCCAAGCCACGGGGTGGCCACCCACAGCAGCCCGGCCATGCCGCCGCCCAGGGACCACGGCACGTCCCCGGCATCGACGGGCGAGGGGCCGTCGTCGTCATACATCCAGGCCCGGACGGCGTCGGCGAGGGTGTGGCCGGCCCTGTCCAGGAGGTCGCGGTCGGGGCCCTGCGGGGCGGTGACGACGGCGCCCCATCGCTGCCGGGAGAACCCCGCGCAGGCGGTCGCCGTCAGCGCGGCGACGGTGTCCTGGGGCAGCAGGTGCCGCACGCTGTGGACCCGCTCAGCCAGGACGTCGTCGGAGAACTCCCAGAACGCGTTGTCCGGGCACAGGGCCCACAAGTGGATGAGGTCCACCCGCCGCATGTCGGCCTCTCGGGCGTCCATGGTGGGCAGGCGGAAACCGGGGGCGACGGTGAAGCGGTCGCCGGATGCGGCGGGGTCGTCCGAGGCCGTCTCGAAGTCGATGAGGCTGACCGAGTCGTCCTCGCCGATCAGAACGTTGCCCGGGTGCAGGTCGCCGAAGCTCCAGCCGCGTTCATGGAGCCGCCCGACGGTCTGCCGCAACGAGGCGATGATCCGGCACACGCGCGCGGCGTAGTCCGCCCATGCCTGCGAGCCGGCGTCGCCGCGCATCCCGGGGTGGTGCCGGGCCAGGAACTCCGTGGCCCGTGCGCCCTCGCGGTACTCCATGACGAGGTAGGCGCGGTCACTGAGATCGTGGTCGGCCACATGTTCCGGGACGCCAGGGACACCTGCCAGCGCGCGCAGGGCCCGGGACTCGTCGGCGAGGGAGGCGACGGCGTCGCGCCCGTCCAGGCCGAGTCCGGTGTGGCGGCGCCCCTCCTTGAGCACGACCCGCCGTCCCTGCGGGGTGAGCGCGTCGTACACGCCACCACCGTTGGACCGGTGCAGGGCACGGGTGACGGTGTACGGCAGGATCCGCTCACCGGCGGTCCGCTCATGCTCGGCGAGGGCATCGACGACGGTCTGCGGCATCGCCACACCGTCCGGGGCGGCGATCCGCCGGTTGCGGATGTCCGGGCGCAGCCGCCCGTTCGGGTCACGCACCGCCAGGACGTCGAGCCCGGAGGAGTCGACGATCCAGTGCTCCCGGAAGGCGCCGTACCGGGCCCCCATGGGGGTGCCGGGAATCGGCACGTCCGCCACCGGCACCGCCGCCGGGCGGTAGGCCAGCAACGGGGTGAGTCCACGGATGAGGGCGTCCGTCCGCTCTGCATCCCCCGGGTAGGCCGTGATGAACTTCCCGGAGCTGGACCGCGGCGCGTACTTGCGCTCCATCATGTGCAGGATGTTGCGGGCGGGCATGTACTTGAAGGGGATGCCGAGTTCCAGCAGCACCCGAGCGGCGAGGGTGAGGGTCTCGTCCGCGTCGTCCAGGCGGGCGGCCACATGGACCTTCCAGCCCGCCTCGGGCAGGGGTTCCGGGCCGCTGAGCACGGTCCACGGCGTGCGACCCGGATGGGACCGCGTCCACCCCGCGGGCAGGGGGTCCCTGTCGAAGCAGAACCGCTGCTCCTCCGCGGGCAGGAACCGTGCCTGCTCGAAGTAGCGCGACCCCGGCCGCAGGAAGACGTCGACGTCGTTCACAGTGCCTCCTGGGTCCGCAGCTGGGGGGCGATGTCCCAGTCGTCGACGGGCACCCACATCACGGTGGGCCGCCCCGCGAGGGCCCGTTCGACGGCCATGACCGTCGCCGGGCCGAGCAGTCGGACGTCGTCGGCGACGACGACCGCGTGCCCGGCCGTCCACCGCGGCAGGGCGGGGGTGGTCACGAAGCGCTGCGCGACCCCGGCCTCCTGCGCCTCGCGGTCCAGCCAGCCCATCCCGCCGTCGTCGAACACCACGTAGAGCAGCGGCAGGGGCTCGCCGAGCACCGCCTGCAGGTCCGGCAGGAGCGTGCTCATGGCCGTGTCCCCCGTGAGACACACCGTCAGCGGTGCCCCGGCCCGGGCGGCCCCGGCGGCCGCGGCCACGGAGCCGCCCAGCGTGGTCTGCTCGGACAGGGCCAGGGACGTGCCGCCCTGCGGCAGCTGCAGGTGCGGGAAGGAGTAGGACCAGATGTCGTGCAGACCGTTCTCATGCACCGTGACGGACCCTGCGGGCAGGGCCTCGGTCAGGTGCAGGAGCACCTGGGCGGCGCGCGAGTCCACCTCTCGCTGCAGGGCTTCGAAGGCCTTCGCCCGCGCCTGGCACAGCTGTTCCGCCCACGCGGCGGAGGCACCGCTGGCCGGCCGCAGCGCCGCCACCTCGGCGACGTCGGCCACCACGCCCAGGCCCGCCAGCCGAGGGACCAGGTGTTCGGAGGCGAGGTTCACCTGCAGCCACCGGGTCGACGCGCCGGTGGGCATGCCCGCCAGGGCGGTCTCCTCCAGACGGCTGCCCACGGCCAGCACCGTGTCCGCCTCGCGCACGGCCTCGGCGACCTCGGGCATCAAGTAGAGCCCGCTCAGGCCGAGGAAGGCGGGGTGGTCCTCGGGGAAGGAGCCCCGCCCGGAGGCGGTCACCAAGACGCCGGCGCCCAGGTCCGCGGCCAACCCGACCAGCGACGTCTGAGCGCAGGACCGCGCACCGGAGCCGAGCAGCAGCAGCGGGCGCTCGGCCTCCTGCAGTGCTGCCTGCAGGCCGGTCAGGTCCGTCCGCCGGAAGGCCGGGCGCTCGGCGGTGCCCGGTGTCGGATCGGGGTCGGGCAGCTCCACGTAGACGGGGCCGGCCGGGGCCGTCTGTGCGAGCTCCACGGCCGCGGCCACCACGCGTCCGGCCTCTGCGGGGTCCTCCACGCGCAGCGCACGCTTGGTCACAGGTGTGACCATCTCGAGGGTCGGCGCGTCCTGGAAGGCCCCGGTCCCCCGCAGTCGAGTGGCGGTGCCGGCGGCGAGCACCACCAGCGGGCGCCCGGCCTCCCAGATCTCGAGCAGACCCGGCACGGCGGCCGCGACCGCGGGGCCGCGGCCGATCACGCAGGCCCCCACCCCTCCGGCGACGGCCGCATGACCGGCGGCCATGTGCATGGCCGAGGCCTGACGCACCGTCCGGTGCAGCCGCAATCCGGCCGTCTCGAGGGCCGCCATGGCCCGCATGTCGTCGTCGGGAAGCCCGTAGACGTCCGTGACGCCTGCCCGGGCGAGGGCTGTGACGGCCGCCGACCAGCCGCCGTCGGACGAGGCGGGTGCGCCGACGTCCACGTTCGTCACCTCGTGGCGGGGCATCGTCGTCGTGGTCATGCCGCACGCTCCAGGATCACGCTCGCGTTGTGACCGCCGAAGCCGAAGGAGTTGGACAAGGCCGCGGTGAGCTGCGCCGGGCGGGAACGGTGCGGGACCAGGTCGAACTCCGGGAACTCGGGGTCGCCCAGGTTGATGGTGGGCGGGACCACCCCGTCCCGCATCGCCTGGACGCAGAACATGGCCTCCACCACCCCGGCGGCGCCGATCATGTGGCCGGTCATCGACTTCGTCGAGCTGATCGGGACGCGGCGGGCGTGCTCGCCGAGTACGTGGTCCAGGGCGGCCAGTTCCGTGCGGTCGTTGTACTCGGTGCTCGTGCCGTGGGCGTTGACGTAGTCCACAGCCTCCGGCGCCAGGCCGGCGTCGGCCAGGGCGAGGGCCATGGCCCGGCGGGCGCCGGCACCGTCCGGGTGCGGGGCGGTGGCGTGGTGCGCGTCGGAGGTCACCCGTAGCCGGAGAGCACGGTCGAGGCGTCCGCCCCGCGAGCGCGGGCGCTCTCCTCCGATTCCAGGAGGATCGCCGCGCCGCCGGCGGCCATCACGAAGCCCGCGCGGTCCCGGTCGAACGGACGGGATGCACGCTGCGGATCGTCGTTGAACGTGCTGGCCAGGGCCCGCATGTTGGCGGTGGAGGCCATGTCCTGGGGGGTGACGGCGTTCTCGGAACCGACCACCAGCACGGCGTCCGCGTACCCGTGACGGATCAGCCGCAGTCCCTCCCCGAGGCCCACGGTGCCGCTGGCGCACGCCGCCGACACACCCTGGTTGGCGCCCCGCGTGCCCCACTCGACGCTGAGGTACGAGCTCACGGCGTCCGTGGCGCCGAAGATGGACAGGTAGGGGGAGACTGCCCGGTGGCCCCGGGAGTCCAGGGTCCGCGTGCCGTCATGCAGCACCTCTGTGGGGCCGTAGCCGGTGGCGGAGAGGATCACGAACCGGTCCAGCTCGACCGGCCACTGCTCCCCCGGGGTCAGGCCCGCGGAGGTTACGGCCTCCCGCGCGGCGAGCAGCCCGTACAGGCAGGAGCGACTCAGCCGCTTGCGTTCGGTGTGGGTCACGAGGGCGTCCACCTGGTCGTCGTCGACGAGCCCGCCGATCCGCACCGTGTGGTCCGCGAACTCGTCCGGCAGTGCGCGGATGCCGCTGCGGCCGGCACGGACGGCCTCCCATGTCTGCTCGGCGCCGAGCGCCAGCGGGGTCACGGCGCCCAGGCCGGTCACGACGGCCCGATGTTCTCTGCGGTGCGGACTCATGCCTGCTCTCCTGCCTTCAGCGACGCGCCGTAGCGGACGGCGGCCTGGGTGATGTTGATCGGTCCGAGGATCCGGCGACCCCCGTGATGGATGAACCCGGACTCGACGCCGTAGCCGCCGAAGGGTTCGAACGGGGGGATGGCCGTCACGAGCGACTGCCCCCACGCGGTGATCCCGATGTGCGTCATGGCCCGCGCGAAGGATTCCGTGCCGCCGTAGATCGCGGTGCCGAAACCGTTCTCCCGATAGTGCTCGCTGCGCAGCAGCGCCTGGGCCTCGTCCTCGTCCGCGAAGGTGGCGGTGGACAGGATCGGGGAGAAGTGCTCCTGCGGGCAGCGGCGGGCCTCGCCGGAGACCCTCACGACGGCCGGGTCAAAGGTCCGATGCTCGAAGCGCATCGCACCGCCGCTGACCAGCCCTCTCGCGTTGGCGGTGAGGTAGGCGACCGCGTTCAGCAGGTCCGAATCCTTGGCCAGCGGAGCAAGTCGGCCGCCGTTGGTCTCCACGTACTCCGCGGCGTCCCGGGACAGCAGCGCCTCGAGTCGGTCGGCGACGTCCTCGTGGACGAGGACGATGTCCGGGGCCAGGCAGTCCTGCCCGCCGTTGTACAGCCTGGAGTACACGATCTCCTGACTGGCCCGCTCCAGGTCCGCGTCCGGGAAGACGACGACGGGGTTCACGCCGCGGCCGAAGTACAGCAGCACGTGCCGGCCGGTGAGGCGGGAGAGCACGTCCTCGGCGTTCGCGCGGTGCCCGGTGAACAGGACGATCGAGGGTTCGGCGGCCACACGCCGGACGAAATCCTGCTGGGCCTCCCGGTGGAAGGACAGCGGGGACGGGCAGACGTCCCGCAGCAGCTCCACGATCCGCTCGACCACGGCCTCCGTGCCGGTGGCCGGCCGCACCCGGATGCGGCGGGCCCACAGCGAGGGCACGAGGCAGTAGAGGGCGATGGACTCCAGGATCGCGTTGCGGGCCATGAACACGTCCACCGGGACGCTCTCCGGGGTGGAGTAGAGGTTCAGCTCCCCCTCGGCCATGTCCAGCACGTTGAGCATGGCGCGGAAGTCGTGCTGCGCGGTGGGAAGGTCGCTCATCTCCTCGATCAGCCCCATGAGCACCTGTCGGTGCGCCAGCACCGTCGAGCGCAGCCGACCCAGGGCGCTGAGCCGATCTCGCCGCAGCCGGCCCCGGCCGTTCTGCAGTCCGGCGGCCAGCCCCTGCAGACGCCGGCGGCTCACCTTGCCGCTCTCGTCCACGGGCAGGGCTCCCATCACCTGCACGACGTCGGGCCGCAGGCTCTCGTCCAGCAGCGGCAGGATCCGGGACCGCCAGTGGTCTTGGCTGCGGTGCAGGGGATCGTGGACCATGAGCCAGATGCGGGTGCTGGTGGCCCCGGCCGCGGCCACAACGTAGGCCTCGATGCCGGCTCGGGCCAGCGTCGCCTCGATCCACGCGAACGGGATGACCGTGCCGTTGCGCAGGGCCATGCCCTGGCGCCCGGCCACCACGACGCCGCCGGCGTCGCTGTGGCCCACGTCCCCGGTATCGAACCACAGGGCCTCGCCGGTGATCGGCCTCCCGTCGGTGCGTCCCACCAGGATGCGGCCGGGGACACCGTCGACCACGGGGACGCCGTCGTCGTCCACGACGGAGATCTGGAAGGTGTCCAGGGGCCGCAGGATGCGTTGGACGGGCAGCGGATCGGCGGTGGCGCCGGGTACGGCGGGCTCGCCGAAGGCGACGTTCCCGAGCTGGGTCAGGCCGTAGCCATCCACGAGGCCCCGGCCAGTCTCTTCGTGGAAGTCCCGCAGAAGCAGCTCGGAGACACCCTCGCCTCCCACGCCGAACAGTCGCACGCCCTGCACGGCGGTGGCCGAACCCGGGCGGCGGCGCAGCTCCTCCACCATGGCCCGGTACACCAGGGGAGGCGCGTCCATGGCGGTGACGCCACAGCGCTGGGCCATCCGCAGGGCCTCGCCCACCCGGTGTCGGCGGCTCGTGGCCAGGCCGGCGCCGAGCACCCAGGCGATGAGGATGACGCTGGAGCCGTACTGGCCGGAGAAGGGCAGCAGGGGAAGGAGGACGTCCTGGGCCGAGTAGTCCAGGGCCCGCGCCGTGGCCAGGGCGTTCTCGACCAGCTCCGGGCCGGTCTTCCGCACCAGCGTGGGCACCCCGGTGGTGGTGCCGGAACTGAACACGCCGAGTGCCCGGGGGTTCGCGAACCACGCCGCCCAGTCGGCACGGGAGTGCGGTGGCGCGGTGAGCCGGCCGCGTTCGATCGCGGTCAGCACGGGGCGCAGGTCCAGCGTGGGCGGATGGTCGTCCTGGGCCGGGCCGGTCTGGCGCAGCACCACAGCCGTCTCGGCGGGGACGCGGGTGGCCGGCTCGTCGAAGGCCCGGCCGAGCCGGTCCGTGAGCACCACGGAGCAGTCCATGCCGGCCAGGGCGAGCAGCCCGAGGACGGTCCGGCCCGAGTCATCGGACTCCAGGACGACGGTGCTTCCGGGGACGACGCCGCGCGCGGCCAGGTCGTCGATCACGTGGCCGACGGCGGTCTGGATCCCGACGGCGTCGAGGCGGGTCCCCTGCCAGGCGAGGGATCCCAGTCTCAGGGCGGCGGCGGGACCCGTGGCCAGATCGGGGGTGGAGGGCGGGGTGGTCAGGGTCATGGGAGGTTCTCCAAACGCGGTGCTGGGGCAGGTCAGACGAGGCCGGGGATGGGGAAGTGCGCCTGCGGGGCGGAGAAGACCTCCCCGAGGAAGCGGACGTTGTGGACCATCAGCACGACGCCGAGGATGCCGATCAGCCACGCCGTGGCGGAGGCACCCTGGGCGATGAACCACCGGTCGAGCCTGCGGAGCAGGGGGGTGATCGCATCGCGCAGCAGCATCCGCAGGACGACGAGTGCCAGCGCCGGGGCCACCATCACGAGGCAGTACGCACCGAGCACGGCGAACTGGACCGGCGTCGAGAGCGGCGAGCCGCTGAGGATGCCCACAGCGCCGAGGTAGGGGACCATCGTCACCAGTTCCAGGGCGCCGGCCACGAGAGCCAGGCCCACCAGGGACGATCCGGAGCCGCGAGTCCCGGAGGCATCCGGGATGGCGAGGGCGCGTTCACGCCAACGGGAGAGCCTCCCGGCCGCGCGTGAGGCGTTCCGGCGCCCCCGGTCTCCGCCGGGGTCCAGCACGAAGCTGAGCACCAGCAGGACGGCGCCGACCGCGAACAGGCCGACCCGGAAGACCGGGGACTCGGTGTCGACCAGGCCCGTCGCGCTCACCGCGGAGGCGGCGAGCAGCAGGACAGCGCCCACGGCCGCGTAGAACGCAGCGAGCGTGCCGAGATAGAGCAGGACACGGCGGGCGCGGAGCCGACCCGGAGCGGCCAGCAGCCACACCGGCACGGCGAGGGCGCCGAGACTGAGGGCGTCGACCAGGGCGAGCGCTGTCAGGACGGGGGCAAGGCTGAGAAGGGTGCCGATCTCCGCTGTCATGCCGCCCAGTCTTCCGAGCGACCCCTGGCCGGTCAGCGGTCAAAAGTACAGGTGGCCGATGCCCAATCGTCGACGACGGGCCACGCCCTGTGGGTCAATCCCGCCGAGATCGCGGCAGCGGGATCAGTCCGCGCTCCAGGGCCGTGATGAGGATCTGCACCCGGTCGCGCACCCCGAGCTTCGCCATGACCTTGACGAAGCGGGCCTTCACCGTGGACTCGGTGATGTACAGGGCCGCAGCGATCTCCTTGTTGCTCATCCCCTTCGCCAGCAGGCCGATGACCTCGAGCTCCCGCTCGGTGAGCACGTCCATCAGCTCCTCGTCCACCACCGGGGTGGCCGGCACCGAATCGGCGACGCCGCTGACCACGAACCGGGTCACCTGGGGTGAGAGCACGGCGTCGCCGGCGGCGACGGAACGCACCGCGGCCACCATCTCCTCCGGGCGAGAGTCCTTGACGAGGTAGCCGGAGGCGCCCGCGCGCAGCAGCGGCACCACGTAGCGATCGGTGGAGAAGGTGCTCAGGCCGAGGATTCCGATCTCGGGGCTCTCCTCATGGATCAGGCGGGCCGCCTCGACGCCGTCCATCGTGGGCATCTGCATGTCCAGCAGCACGACGTCGGGCCGCAGTGCGCGGGTCTGGAGGACGGCCGCACGGCCGTCGGCGGCCTCCCCCACGATCTCGATGTCCGGGTCGATGGACATGTAGTCGCGCAGCGTCTGGCGGGTGAGTCCCTCGTCGTCGACCAGCAACAAGCGGATCTCGGTCATCTCGGTCCTCCTCTACGGCGGCCGATGCGCCGGTCGCCGCGCAGCCACCCTAGTGGGTGGCCAGACTCAGCGGACGAACGGGATCCGAATACGGGTCACCCAGTCGTGATCGGCGGTGATCCCCATGGAGATGGTCCCCTCGAAGACCTCGACGCGCGTCTTGAGCGCCTCGACGCCTGTGCCGGAGGACATGACCGGGTCCGCCGTGCCCACGCGGTTGCGGGCACGCAGGGTCACCTCGCCGTCGCCCACCTGGAGGCTCAGGTCGACGGGTGCGGACGGGTCCCCGTGCTTGAGGATGTTCGTGCCCAGCTCCCGGACGATCCGTCGCAGAGACTGACGGATCACCGTGGGGATGGCGGCCGGGTCGCCGGAGAGACGGAGGGAGACCTCCATGCCGGCGCCGCGCAACGCAGCGGCGACCTTCTCCAGGGTCGTGACGAGCCCCTCGGCGGAGACGGTGGCCGCGTCCTCGCCGCCGCTCATGACGTCGAGCACGGCGTCCCGATCCCGGGCGTGGGTGGAGGCCTCCGGGTCATCTGGGCGGCGCAGCAGCGTCAGCATGCGCCGCAGGTCCTCGAGGGTGGACTGGCCGGCCTCGCCGATCATCTCCAGGATCTCGAGGCGCTTGTCGTCGTCCACGAACCGGGCGCGACGGGCCTGCATGACGATGGCCGTGATGTCGTGGGCCACGATGTCGTGCAGCTCGTGGGCGATCGCCGTGCGTTCCTCGGCGCGGACCTCCTCCTGGACGCGTTGCAGGGCCTCGACGCGTTCCGAGGCCCGCACCCAGCGTTCGCGGTACCGCGAGAGCAGCAGACCCAGCACCCCGGCCAGGACCACGGCGGTCACCAGCACGACGACGGCCGACAAGCGGCCCGTCGATGTGGCGCCGTGCGCCCACACGTACAGGGAGAACAGCGCCCAGAACACGCCCCATTCACGCGCCGTCAGGGCAAAGGTGAGCACACCGTTGAGCACGACGCCCACGAAGGCGACCCCCACCAGCTGGGAGAGCGAGCCGGGCAGGACCACGAGGCTCGCCGCGGCCAACAGCACCCAGATGAGTGCGGAGGCGCGCACGCTGAGGGCGAGGGCCAGCACCGGGAGATAGACGCCGCCGGCGACCGCGGCGTGGAGGAGGTCGGTCTCGCCTTCGTAGAAGGTCCGATCGGCGAGGGTGAAGGCGACGGCCAGGACCGCCACGGCCACTCTCACGAGCGCTCCGCCGGGCACGACGGGGTGGAGGAGCCAGTCGACGACGCGCGGACCGGCACCGACGCGTGCGGTCTCCGCCGTTCGTCTGCTGTCCGCCACACCCGGAGTCTAACGGCGGTGCCGCAGGCGACCCCGCGTCAGCACGGGAGCAGCTGGCAGAAGAAGTCACGCACGAACAGCGACTCGACCTCCTGCCCCTTGGACGTGCCTGCCCCGGGGACGACCAGGGGGTTCGACGGCGCGGCGGTGGCGGCCCCGGCGGGCTGCACCAGGAGGGAGGAGGCGACGGCGGCGGCGGCGAGGAGGGCGGAGAGATTCTTCATGGGAGGCGTCCTCTCGGAGGGCGGGAGGCCGGCTGCCTCCTGCTGACGTCTCCATCCTCGGAGCCCAATGCCCGCCGGGCGTTAGACAGAAGTACGAACTCGCGACGAACGTTAGGGCAGACCGGCCGCGGGGAAGCCCACCTGGTCGAGGAGGGACTTCAGGGGCGGCTCCTGCCCCT
>NZ_JALJRI010000089.1:0-24488 GCF_024519795.1 Micrococcus sp. Mcc89
GGGCGGGGCGGCGTCGTCGGCCCCGGGGCGGGCGGGCCGGGGCGGCGGGGACGAACGGGCGCATGGCGGGCCTCCTGCGGGTCGGGGCGGCCGCCGCGGTCCGCGGCCGCCGGCCCGTCCAGTCCACCGTCCCGCCCGGGTGCCCGCGCCCCCGGTCCCGCCGCTGGGGACACGAACCCGCCCTCCGGCGCCTGTGCAGGAGCGGACGGCGGAGCGCAGCCGTCAGTCGCGCAGGATCCGGTGGGTCCGCGCGTCGCGCACGCGGGAGTCGTCCCACGGCACGTCCCAGCCCAGCAGCCCCAGCACCCGGTCCAGCAGCGCCGCCGTGAACCCCCACACCAGGCGCTCGCCCACGAGGAAGCCCGGCGTCTCGCCGCGGCGGCCGCCGGGCCGGGCCACGCGGCACCGGTTCGCGGGGTCCACCAGGTCCGCGACCGGCATCCGGAACACGGCCGCGGCCTCGGCCTGGTCGACCACCGCCACGCGGCTGGGGTCCCGCCACCACCCGAGCACCGGGTGCACCACGTGCCCGGAGACCACCACCGGCACCGCCGGCAGCACGCCCAGGACCTCCACGCCGGCCGGGTCCAGGCCGGTCTCCTCCTGCGCCTCGCGCAGGGCCGTGGCCACGACGTCGCCGTCCTCGGGGTCGACGCGACCGCCGGGGAACGCGATCTGCCCGGCGTGCTGGCGCAGGGTGGCGGCGCGCTGGGTCAGCAGCACGTCCACGTGCGGGTGCACGCGCCCGGCGTCGTGACGGGCGGGGACGTCGTCGAGGGCGCCGAACAGGATCAGCACGGCGGAGGGGCGCGGATCGCCGGACCGGGGCCAGTCGAAGCCCCACATCGGCACGGCCTCGGGCGGGATGGTGGTGAGCGAGGCCGGGTCGTGGTGACCGGGCGCGTCCGCAGGGGCCGTGCCCCAGCGGGCCACGAGGTCCGCCAGCTGGTCCCGCGCACCCGTCAGCGACGCCTCGGACGTCCCGACGGCGTCGCGGGAGGTCGGGCGGGGGCTCGCGGGGGTCTCAGGCATGGCCCCCACGCTAGCCGCCGGTCGTAGCCTCGGGGCATGACGGCTCCCCTGACCTCGCCCCCGGCGGCCACCGCGTCCCCGGATCCGGTGGACGTCGCGGTGATCGGCGCCGGCCAGGCCGGACTGGCGGTCGGCTACTTCCTGGCGCGGGCCGCGCGGGACGTCGCCGGCGGACGCCGGCCGGGCCCGCCGCCGTCGTTCGTCCTGCTCGACGCGTCCGCCCAGCCCGGCGGTGCGTGGCCGCACCACTGGGACTCTCTGCGCCTGTTCTCCCCCGCCGAGCATTCCTCCCTGCCGGGCCGACCCATGCCGCCGTCGCCCGGCCCCGCCACCCCGGACGCCGGGCACGTCGTCGCGTACCTGGCCGACTACGAGGACCGCTACGGGCTGCCGGTGCGCCGGGGCGTGCGCGTGGCGGAGGTGACGCACGACGCCGCCGCGTCCCCGCCGTTCACCGTGCGGCTCGAGGACGGCTCGGCCCTGACCGCCCGCGCGGTGGTCTCCGCGACCGGCTCGTTCACCCGCCCGTTCGTGCCGGCCCTCCCGGGCGCCGACCGCTTCGGCGGCACGCAGCGGCACTCCGCCGCGTACCGCTCCCCCGACGCGTTCACCGGGCGGCGCGTCCTCGTGGTGGGCGGCGGCAACTCGGGCGCCCAGATCGCGGCGGACCTGCTGCTGGCGGGTGTCGCCACCACGTGGGCCACCCGGCGGCCGCCCCGGTTCATGCCGGACGACGTGGACGGGCGGGTGCTCTTCGATCGGGCCTCGGCGCGCGTGCTGGGCCGCTCTGAGGCGCGCGTGGGCGACCTCGGGGACATCGTCATGGTGCCCTCGGTGATCCGCGCCCGCGACGAGGCCGGGCTCCACGCGGTCCCCGCGCCCACCGCGCTCACGCCGGACGGCGTCCGCTGGGACCACGACGCCGGCGCAAGCCACGGCTGGCCCGCCGCCAGCCGCGCCGCGGCCCGGGTGCGCGGCGCCGAGCACCCGGTGGACGACGTCGTCTGGTGCACGGGCTTCCGGGCGGACCTGCGCCATCTGCGGGGCCTCGAGCTGACCCGCCGCCCCTCCGGGGCGCCGGCGACGGAGCGTGCCCTGCCGACCGCCTCGGTGGACGTGCCGGGACTGCACCTGCTCGGCTACGACGACTGGTGCGGGGCCGCCTCGGCCACGCTCGCGGGCGTGGGGGTGCACGCGCGCCGGGCCGTCGACGCGATCCTCACGGGCCTCACCGCAGGCTGAGCGGGCGGGCAGGCCGGGCGCTCAGGCCTCCAGTCCGTGGCCGAGGGCGCGCAGCTCCCGGCGCGTCCGCCCCGCGCGCAGGAGCTCGAGCAGCTCCTCCCGGCCGGGCTTGAGCTCGTAGGCGAGCAGGGCGCGCGCCCTCTCGGGGTCGGTCTCCCCCTCGCCGTAGGACGGGCACCAACGGGCGATCGGGCACGCCCCGCACGCCGGGCGGCGCGCGTGGCACACGCGGCGGCCGTGGAAGATCAGCCGGTGGGAGAGCATCGTCCAGTCCCGGCGCGGGAACAGGGCGCCCACGGCGTGCTCGACCTTCACCGGGTCGGTCTCGTCCGTGAACCCCAGGCGTCGGGCCAGCCGGCCGACGTGCGTGTCCACCGTGATCCCGGGCTGGCCGAAGGCGTTGCCGAGCACCACGAACGCGGTCTTGCGCCCCACCCCGGGCAGCGCCACGAGGTCCTCGAGACGGGCGGGGACCTCGCCGTCGTGCCGGGCCACGAGCTCCTGGGACAGCCGCAGGATCGCGGAGGCCTTGTTCCGGTAGAACCCCGTGGAGCGCACGAGCTCCTGCAGCTCGGGCTCGGTGGCCGCCGCCATCGCGTGGGCATCCGGGAAGCGGGCGAACAGCGCCGGCGTGGCCGCGTTGACGCGCACGTCGGTGGTCTGGGCGGACAGCACCGTGGCCACGAGCAGCTCGAACGGCGTCTCGAAGTCCAGCTCGCCGACGGCGTACGGGTACGTCTCGGCCAGGATCCGGTCGATCCGCCGCGCCCGGCGCACCAGGGCCAGCCGGGTCTCCCCGGTCGGCGTGCCCGTCGACTCCGTCTCCATCCGCGCGTCCTCCCGCCCTCGTGCGATCCGCTCAGGTCCGACCATCCTAGGGAGCGGGGCACATGCCGACGTCCGCACCGCGTCCGGCCCCCGCTTCTGGGTGCGATGCGACACACAGGACCTGAGGATTTGTGGCGACGACGCCGCGCGCGGCATGCTGAGGCGGGAGACTAGTGTGGGACGCGTCACATCCGTGCCGCGCACCGACCGCACCACCCCGAAAGGACCCCGTCGATGGACGAGCAGATCCCCACGTTCCCGCCCCCGACCGAGTTCGCCGCCCAGGCGGTGGCCGGAGCCGACCTCTACGAGGAGGCCGCCGAGGACCGCCTGGCCTACTGGGCCCGCCGCGCCCGCGAGGTCCTGCACTGGGAGCAGGACTTCACCGACGTCCTGGACTGGTCCGACGCACCCTTCGCGAAGTGGTTCGTCGGCGGCACCACCAACGCCGCGTACAACGCCCTGGACCGCCACGTCGAGGCCGGCCACGGCGACCGCGTGGCGATCCACTTCGAGGGCGAGCCCGGCGACACCCGGACCTACACCTACGCCGACCTGGCCGCCGAGGTCCGGCGCGCCGCCAACGCGTTCGAGTCCCTCGGCGTGACCAAGGGCGACCGCGTGGCCGTCTACCTGCCGATGATCCCCGAGGCCATCATCACGATGCTCGCGTGCGCGCGCATCGGCGCGGTCCACTCCGTGGTGTTCGGCGGCTTCTCCTCCGACGCCCTGCGCTCCCGCGTGGACGACGCCGAGGCCAAGCTCGTGGTCACGGCCGACGGCTCCTTCCGCCGCGGCAAGCCCTCCATGCTCAAGCCCGCTGTGGACCAGGCCCTCTCCGCGCCCGGCCACACCGCCGAGCACGTGCTCGTGGTCCGCCGCAACGAGGCCGAGGTCGAGATGACCGAGGGCCGCGACCTGTGGTGGCACGACGTCGTGGACGGCCAGTCCGACGAGCACGAGCTCGTGTGGCACGACGCCGAGCACCCGCTCTACATCCTGTACACCTCCGGCACCACCGGGAAGCCGAAGGGCATCCTGCACACCACCGGCGGCTACCTCGTGCAGGCCGCGGCCACCCACCACGACACCTTCGACCTGCACCCGGAGTCGGACGTCTTCTGGTGCACCGCCGACGTCGGCTGGGTCACCGGGCACTCCTACGTCGCCTATGCGCCCCTGGTCAACGGCGCCACCCAGGTGATCTACGAGGGCACCCCGGACTCCCCGCACCAGGGCCGCTGGTGGGAGATCGTGCAGAAGTACGGCGTGAGCATCCTCTACACGGCGCCGACGGCGATCCGCACGTTCATGAAGTGGGGCCGGCACATCCCGGACGAGTACGACCTCTCCAGCCTGCGCGTGCTCGGCTCCGTGGGCGAGGCCATCAACCCGGAGGCCTGGCGCTGGTACCACGAGGTCATCGGCGCCGGCCGCTGCCCCATCGTGGACACCTGGTGGCAGACCGAGACGGGCGCCCACATGCTCACCCCGCTGCCCGGCGTGACCACCCTCAAGCCCGGTTCCGCCCAGAGGCCGGTGCCCGGCGTCGTGCTGGAGGTCGTGGACGAGCTCGGCGAGCCCATGACGGACACGAGCGCGGGCTTCCTCGTGGTGCGCGAGCCGTGGCCGTCCATGCTGCGCGGCATCTGGGGAAACCCGGAGCGCTTCAAGGAGACCTACTGGTCCCGCTTCCCCGGCATGTACTTCGCCGGCGACGGCGCCCGCCACGACGAGGACGGCGACATCTGGCTGCTGGGCCGCGTGGACGACGTCATGAACGTCTCCGGCCACCGCCTGTCCACCACCGAGATCGAGTCCTCCCTCGTGGCGCACCCGTCCGTGGCCGAGTCCGCGGTGGTCGGCGCGAAGGATGAGACCACGGGCGAGGCGGTCGTCGCGTTCGTCCTGCTCACCGAGGACGCCGTCGCGGCCGACCGCGACGTCGCCGAGGTCGAGGAGGAGCTGCGGCAGCACGTGGGCAAGGACATCGGACCCATCGCCAAGCCCAAGCGCGTGCTCGTGGTCCCCGAGCTGCCCAAGACGCGCTCCGGCAAGATCATGCGCCGCCTCCTCAAGGACGTGGCCGAGGGCCGCGACCCGGGCGACTCCACCACGCTGGCCGACCCCACGGTCATGCAGCGCATCGTGGAGACGCTCGCCCCGAAGGCCTGAGCCGGCACGACGACGCCGCCCCGGTCCGCACGCTGTGTGCGGTCCGGGGCGGCGTCGTCGGTGGGCGGGCCCGGCTCAGGCGCGGGCGGCCGCGTCCCGCCGGACCAGCTCCACGGCCTCGTCGGGCGTGTAGCCGAGGCGTTCGAGCAGGGTGTCGAGACAGCGGCGCACGGCCTGGTGCGCGGCGTCCGCGCGGGCGTCCGCCGAGGCGGCCACGAACGTGCCCGCGCGCCCCCGGGTGCGGATGGTGCCGTGCGCCTCGAGCTCCTTGTAGGCCCGGGCCACGGTGCCCGGTGCCACGCCGAGCTCGGCGGCGAGCGCGCGCACGGGCGGCAGTCGGTCCCCGCGGGCGAGGGATCCGGAGGCGACGCCGGCCAGGACCGCGTCCACGATCTGCCGGTAGGGCGGGGCCGGCAGGCTCCCGTCCACCGCCACGACCGGCAGGGAGGCGGAGACCACGCCCGCGGCCCCGTCGGCGATCGAGACCGCGGACGGGGCCGCTGGGGACGGACCGGTGGCCCTCATCGACTCACCGGTGCCGTGCGTCGAGACGGCCATCCTCGCGCTCCCACACGGCGGGGGCCAGTTCGTCCTCGATGGCGAGATCGCCCGAGGAGTCGTCCGGGTGGCGGAGCAGGTGGACGGCGGAGACCGCGAGGCCGCCCCACACCAGGAGGATGGCCAGGGACATCATGACGATCGCTGCGGTGCTCATCGGTCAGAGCTCCTTCCGGGTGGCGGCCGCGGGCACCACCGGCAGGGCGCCGGTGGGGACGGTGCCCTCGGGCACGGCGTTGTGCGGGATGAGGTCGCCGTGGATCTCGCTGTCCAGGTCCTCCGCGTAGAGGTTGGACTTGCGGGACCACGGGATCAGGGAGAGCAGGATCGCCAGGGCGACGGAGCCGAGCGCGATGCCCCAGCCGAAGACGCCGAGGAAGTCGCCCGGGTAGCCCTCATAGCCCTCCGCGATCACCTTCATGATCCAGGAGAGCCAGATGTAGGCGAGCACGATCGGCATGAGCACGCCGATCAGCAGCACGTACCCGCGGCCGACCTTGAAGGAGGAGACGGCGTTGAGGTGCGCCGTGATGCGACGGGCCGAGCCCAGCGCGCCGGTGACCAGGAGCACCGACAGGAGCGCCGCGCCCACGATGCCGAAGTTGTTGGCGAACGCGTCCATGGTGTCCAGCATCTGCAGGCCCGTGGTGGTGGAGAACAGGGTGAGGGAGACCACCCCGGACAGGCCGATCACCACGATCGTGGCCGTCCAGCGGCCCCAGCCGAGCTTGTCCTTCACGGCGGAGATGACGACCTCGAGGATCGAGATCAGCGAGGTGAAGCCGGCGACTACGAGCGAGCCGAAGAACAGCACGCCGATGAGGGCGCCGAGCGGGGCCTGCGAGATCAGGGTGGGGAAGGCGATGAACGCCAGGCCGATGCCGCTGCCCGCCACCTCGGCCACGGACACGCCGGAGGCCTGCGCCATGAAGCCCAGGGCGGAGAACACGCCGATGCCGGCCAGGATCTCGAAGCCCGAGTTGGAGAAGCCGACCACCAGGCCGGAGCCGGTGAGGTTCGTGCGGCGGTTGAGGTAGGAGGCGTAGGTGATCATGATGCCGAAGCCGACGGACAGCGAGAAGAAGATCTGACCGTAGGCGGCGATCCAGACGCCCGGGTCCGCGAGCGCGGCCCAGTTCGGCGTGAACAGCGCGTCCAGGCCCTGGGCGGCGCCCGGCAGGGTGAGGGCGATGCCGACGAGGACCAGGAACATCACGATGAGCAGCGGGATGCCGACCATCGAGGCCAGGGCCACGCCCCGGCGCACGCCGAAGCCCATGATGAGCAGCGTGATCACCCAGACGGCGAGCATGGGCCAGAAGACGCCCGAGACGAAGTCGAAGGACGGGGACGGGTCGTCGGCGACCTGCAGGTAGTCGCCCATGAGGAAGGTCTCCGGGTCCTCGCCCCACCGCTGGTCCACGGAGAACCAGGTGTACATGATCGCCCAGCCGATGATCGCGGCGTAGTAGATCCCGATGACGACGCAGATGAGCACCTGCCACCAGCCGACGGTCTCGGTCCACCGGGACAGGCGCCGGAACGCCAGCGGCGCGGAGCCGCGGAAGCGGTGGCCGATCGCGTAGTCGAAGAACAGGAGCGGGATGCCCGCGGTGAGCAGCGCGATCAGGTAGGGGATGACGAACGCGCCGCCGCCGTTCTCATAGGCGACGTAGGGGAAGCGCCAGATGTTGCCGAGGCCCACGGCGGAGCCGATGGCCGCCAGGATGAAGGCCCACCGGCCGGCGAACTCCTCCCGGGTGCGCTTCGGCGTCGGCGCGGGCGCGGAGACGGTGCTGGACATGCAGGACCTCCGAGGGTCGGGAAAACTCGAGTGTGACGGGGGCCACAATAGTCGATGCGGGCCGTTGCCGGACAGTCCGGTCCGGAATGCGGGCATCAGGCGTATGGCGCGGCGCCGGCTCAGCCGCCCGGGACGCAGTCCCCCGAGGGGACCGTGGCCGTCATCCCCGGGGCCGCGGCGACGACGGGGGCGATGGTGTCCGCCGTCAGGGCGTAGCCGACGGCGTCCGAGCCCGGGGCCCGGGCGAACACCAGACCGGCCAGGTTCCCGGCCGTGTCCACCACCGGGCCGCCCGAGTAGCCGTGGCGGATGTCCGCCGCGAGGGTGTAGACGTCCACCATGCTCGCGGCCCCGGTCAGGACGTCGCCGAGCGGCACCTCGCCGACGGCCTGCACGGTCGCGGGGGTGGAGGCGAACGGGCCGCCGTCGGGATAGCCCAGGACGGAGGCCGACGCGCCGCCCGTCAGCTCGGCGCCGACCGTCATGACGGGCAGGTTCGCGTCGTCGACCGCCAGGACGGCGAGGTCGTGCGCCGTGTCCAGGTGGACGATCCGCGCCGCGTGCACGCCGCGGGCGCGGTCCGTCACGGTGGGGGCGTCCACGCCGAGGACCACGTGCGCGTTCGTGAGCACGCGGTCCGGGGCCACGGCCACGCCCGAGCCGCTCTGCACCTGGTTGCACTGCGCGGCCGTCCCGGTCAGCCGGACGACGGCGGCCGACGCCGAGGAGGCGGCGGGAGTCGAGGGGGCGGCCGTCGACGTCGACGAGGCGGGGGCGGTCGTCGTGGCCGACGGCGCGGCGGCCGTGGACGACGACGCCGCGGCGGCGTCGTCGGGCTCCTCGGGGGTCGCCGAGGCGGACGGGGCGGACGTCGCGGTGTCGGACGGGGAGGAGGCGGCCGAGGGCAGACCCGGCGTCGCGGCCGGGGCCGGGGCGGCGCGGACGCCGTCGTCGGACTCCGGGACGGGGGCGGGCAGCTCGAGCTCCGGCAGCACGTCCAGGTCGGCGACGGCGGAGCGCGAGCGGGCGGCCCAGGCCAGGAGCGAGTCGGGCATCACGGTGTCCAGCGCCGTGATCACCTGCGAGCGGTTCACCTCACGGGTGACCGCGGTGGAGCCGGAGGCCGCGATGGAGAACGCCACGAGCCAGAGGACGAGGGCGCCCGCGAGACCGGCGGCGAGCGCGCCGAGCAGGCGGTCGACGAGTCGCAGGGCCGGCAGGTTCACGCGCAGCCGGATCGCCTCGCCGATGGCGGCGCCCACGTACTGGCCCGCCGCCACGAGCAGGACGAGGGTGGCGATCAGCGCGGCCCACCGCCACTGCGGCGCGGTGACGAACTCCGCCACCTCTGGCAGGGCGTAGAACGCGATCGCGGCGCCGCCGACCAGGCCGACGAGGTTGCCCAGCACCACCCACAGGCCACGACGGTGACCCTGGACCAGGAGCATCGCGAGCGCGACGATGAGCAGGACGTCCAGCCACGTCAGACCCAGCGGCATGGGCGACCTCCTTCGGATGCGACGGCGCCGGCCACGCACGGGGACCGCCCGCGCGCCCGGTGGAGGATCCAGGGTATCGGCCCGCCCTGGGGTATGGGGCACAATGGACGCCAGTGAACCGGGCGGCTCCTCCGCCGCGGTGCGAGGAACTGCCCACAGAGAGGACACGCACACATGGATCTCGAGGTTCTGCGGAAGGCTCCGCTGTTCACCAACCTGGACGACGAGGTGTTCGCCATCCTCACCTCGGAGCTGACCGAGGTGGAGCTCTCCCGCGGCGCGTCCGCGTTCCACGAGGGCGACCAGGGCGATCAGCTGTACGTGATCATGTCCGGCAAGATCAAGCTCGGCCGCACCGCCTCGGACGGCCGCGAGAACCTCGTGGCCGTGCTCGGCCCCGGTGAGATCTTCGGCGAGATGGCCCTGTTCAACCCCGCCCCGCGCAACGCCACCGCCACCGCGGTGTCCGCCACGCGCCTGGCCGGTCTGCGCCACGAGAACCTGCGCCGCGCCATCGCGTCGTCGCCGGACGTGTCGGTCCAGCTGCTCCAGGCCCTGGCCCAGCGCCTGTCCAAGACCAACGAGTCCCTGGCGGACCTGGTGTTCTCGGATGTGCCGGGCCGCGTGGCCAAGGCGCTCCTGGACCTCGCGGACCGCTTCGGCCGCCCGGCCGCGGACGGCCTGCTGGTGGCGCACGACCTCACGCAGGAGGAGCTCGCCCAGCTGGTGGGCGCGTCCCGCGAGACCGTGAACAAGGCCCTGGCCGAGTTCGTCCAGCGCGGCTGGATCCGCCTGGAGAACCGCGCCGTGGTCATCCTGGACCTGCAGCGTCTGCGCCAGCGTTCGCGCTGACGCCCCCCCGCCGCTGTGGAGCGGGCCACCCCGGTCAGTCCCGGGTGGCCCGCTCCACGCGCATCCGGGGTGTGCCGCCGTCGCCGGCCTCGGTGACCAGGTGGTATTCCGGCACGGGGCCGCGCCGGGCACAGGGCGTGACGGAGAGCAGGAAGGCGGCGGCCGTCCGGTGCGCCGCGACCCGACGCACGATGACCTGCGTCAGCGGGGTCGCCACCTGGTCGAAGGGTGCCGTGCCCTCCGCCCCGGCGGGTCCGGGCAGCCGCAGCGGGCCGGCGAGCGCGCGACGCGCGGGCACCCACGCCCGGAGTTCGGGACCGGGTTCCTCGGATGCCGGCGCGGACTGCAGCGGTGGGGTCATCGTGGCGAACACGGCCGTGTCGAAGCGTCGGTGGACGTGGGGCGCGGAATGCCAGCGCATGACGGGGCGCAGCAGGTCGGCGCGCACCCCGAGGCCACGCGCGGCCAGCAGATGGGGCAGGCTCTCCGAGCCCTCCTCGAGGGAGCTGCGGCCCCCGCCCCAGGTCTCGATGCGCGCCGTGGACACGACGTCCGTGTCGGAGCGACCGGCGAGGAGCACTCCGGCCTCGTCGTGGAGCTCACGGACGGCGGCCACCACGTGCTGCCGCGCACGCCGCCGGTCCGTGGTCCCGAACGTGCGGGCCCACTGGGAGGGCTCGGGCCCGTACCACGGGCACGAGTCGGCGTCGGACTCGATGAGCGCGCCGCCGGGCAGACCCACGCGGCCGAGCGGGGTGCGTCCCGCGCGGTGACGGAGGAAGACCTCCGGGCCGTCGTCGCCGTCGCGCACGAGCACGACGGACGACCCGGGCCGGGCGGGGCGGACCTGGCGGAAGCGCCGGTCCAGCCACTGGCGGGTGAGGTCCTCCTCCTGCCCCCGGACCGGCAGCAGCAGGCCGGCCGGATCAGCGGACACGGACGGTGATCTCCACCTCGACGGGAGCGTCCATGGGCAGCACGGCCACGCCGACGGCGGAGCGCGCGTGGCGGCCGGCCTCGCCGAAGATCTCGGCCAGCACGTCCGAGGCGCCGTTCACCACGCCGGGCTGACCGGTGAACGCGGGGTCGGAGGCCACGAAGCCGACGACCTTGACGACCTGGGCGACCCGGTCCAGGTCGCCCACCAGCTCGTGCACCGCGGCCACCGCGTTCACGGCGCACGCCCGCGCGAGCTCCTGGGCGCGTTCGGGGGTGACCTCCGCGCCCACCTTGCCGGTGGCGGGCAGGGCGCCGGCCACGAAGGGGAGCTGGCCGGAGGTCAGCACGAGGTCGCCGTCCCGCAGGGCCGGGACGTAGGAGCCGACCGGCGCCGCGACGGCGGGTCGGTCGATGCCGAGCTCCGCGAGGCGGGCCGCGACGGCGCCGTCGCCCCAGGTGGGGGCCGAGGACTGCTCCGTCACGTTCACGCCGCCTTCGGACGCTTGAGGTAGGCCACGGGGTTGCTCCCCTCGGGGCCCGGGATCACCGTGACGAGCTCCCAGCCGTCCTCGCCCCACTGGTCGAGGATCTGCTTGGTCGCGTGGATGAGGAGGGGGATCGTGGCGTACTCCCACTGCGTCTGCTGAGTCATGGGACCCACCCTAGCCACCGGTGCGGACCCCGGAAGAGGTCCCAGGCGCCCGCGCTACACTCGCGCCCATGGCCTCCCGCACGACCCGCTTCCCCGCGCCCTCGAGCGCCCTCGGCCGCCTCCTCGCCTTCGTGGGCCTCTCGGCGGTGGCCGGCCTGCTCGTGGCGGCCCTCCTGCTGCCCGTCGCGGGCCTGGCCGGTGTCGCCGCCGCGTCGGGCCGGGAGATGCTGGACGAGCTGCCGGACGAGCTGCCCACGGAGCCGGTCTCCGTGCCGTCGCGCATCCTCTCGGAGGACGGTGAGGAGATCGCCGTCTTCTACGAGGAGAACCGCACCCCGGTCCCGCTGGACGAGATCTCGGAGCACATGCAGCACGCGATCGTGGCCATCGAGGACGAGCGCTTCTACGATCACGACGGCGTGGACGCGCGCGGCCTCATCCGCGCGACCGTGAACAACGCCACCTCCGACTCCACGCAGGGCGCCTCCACCCTCACCCAGCAGTTCGTGAACAACATGCTGGTGAACGTGCAGCAGATCCGCGGCGACTCCCGCCTCACCCTCTCCGGCTCCAAGAACATCGCGGACAAGGTCAAGGAGATCAAGCTCGCCGTCGCCGTCGAGAAGCAGATGTCGAAGGACGAGATCCTCGAGGGCTACCTCAACATCGTGCTGTTCTCCGGCCGCGCCTACGGCGTCGAGGCCGCCTCGCAGTACGTGTTCGGCAAGTCCGCCGCCGACCTGGAGAGCTGGGAGGCCGCCACGCTGGCCGGCATGGTCCAGTCCCCCACCCGGTTCAACCCGGCCCGCAATCCGGAGGAGGCCACGGAGCGGCGCAACCTCGTGCTGAACGCGATGAAGGACAACGGCTACCTCTCCCAGGAGGAGTACGACCACGCCGTCGCCCAGCCGATGGAGGTGGTGATGGAGTCCCGCCCCTCGGGCTGCCTCTACGCCAAGTTCGGCGCCTACTTCTGCGACTACGTGGAGCGGCAGATCCTCGCCGACCCCACGTTCGGCCCGGACGTCCAGTCCCGCCAGGCCCTGCTGGACCGCGGCGGACTCACCATCCGCACGACGATCGACTCGACGCTCCAGAAGGAGACCGAGAAGAACCTGCGCGCCTCCGTGCCCAACAACGAGTCGCTGGGCGCCGGCCACGCGCTCACCTCGGTGGAGGCCGGCACCGGCAACATCCGCACCATGGCCCAGAACACCGAGTACGCCATCCAGGACGAGCTCGGCCACACCTCGCTGAACTTCAACGTGGACAAGCAGTGGGGCGGCGGCCAGGGCTTCCAGGCCGGCTCCACGCTCAAGCCCTTCGTGGCCCTGACGTGGCTGCGCAACGGCAACCGCCTGGTCGACTCCGTGGACGCCTCCCGGAACGTCTACCCCACGGGCACGCGCTTCGCGGCCTCGTGCCGCCCGGGCGGCTACACCACGATCGGCGGCACCTGGCAGTTCAAGAACGTGATCCCCGACATGCTGCGGCAGGTGCGCGTGGACGAGGGCCTCTTCTGGTCCGTGAACACCCCGACCGTCGCCACCGCGTACCAGCTGGACCTGTGCGACATCACGAGCCTCACCACCCAGCTGGGCATCACCCGCGCCCTGGACAGCTCCCCGCTGCAGCCGGACGACCCGTCCTTCCTGCTCGGCAAGGACTCGGTGGCACCGCTCTCCCTGGCCGGCGCGTACGCCGCCATCGCCGCGAACGGCCTGTACTGCGAGCCGCGCGCCATCCTGGAGGTCACGGACACCGCCGGCAACCAGTACGACGTCGCCGACCCGCAGTGCGACCAGGTCATCGACCCGGACCACGTCCGGGAGCTGATGCCGGTCCTGCGCCACATCGGCGGCTTCAACATCGCCGAGGAGGGCGCCGGCTACGAGTTCGGCGGCAAGACGGGCACGAACGACAACGTGTCCTCCACGTGGTTCGTCGGATTCACCAGCAAGCTGGCCACCGCCGTGTGGACCGGCCGCTACAACAACCTGAAGTCCATGACGGGCGAGACCGTCAATGGCGAGGTCCGCAACCCGTTCTACTCGACCTCCATCAACGGCCCGTCCTGGCTCGAGTACAACCAGTTGGCCAAGGAGAAGTTCCCGCCGGGTGAACTGCCCGAGTGGGACGGCCCGCAGTCGGAGGACCCGGGCGAGGCCGGCGAGCACCCGGACGGACGCCAGTTCACCATCGACGACCTGGACCGGGGCGGGCCGCAGCCCCAGGCGGTCCCGGGCTTCTGACCGCGATGCGCCCCGCCGCCTCCCCCGCCCGGCGCATGTTCTGCGCCGCAGCGCCTGCCGCCGCCGGGCTGGCCGCGACGGCGGGCCTCGGCCTGGCCTGGGGCCTCGCCGAGGCCGAGGCCCGGACGGTGCGCACGCACCGACTGGCCGTGCTGCCGGCCGGGTCGGCGCCGCTGCGGGTGCTGCACCTCTCGGACATCCACCTGCTGCCCCGGCACCGGGCCAAGCGGGCGTGGCTGCGCGGATTGGATGCACTCGAGCCGGACCTCGTGGTCAACACGGGTGACAACGTGTCCGCCGCGGCGTCGGTGCCGCTCGTGCTCGACGCGCTCGGGCCGCTGCTGGCGCGGCCCGGCGTGTTCGTGCCCGGCTCCAACGACTACTACGCGCCCAAGGCGGCCAACCCCCTCCGGTACTTCGCGGGCCCCTCGCGCATGGACGCGGACCGGCCCCGGCTTCCCTCCGACGTCCTGTTCGGCGCGTTCCGCGCCGCCGGCTGGGCCGACCTGACGAACCGGGGCGCCGCTCTGGCCGTGCCGACCCGCGCCGGGACCACGCTCGAGGTCCTCGCCGCCGGCACCGACGACCCGCACCTCGGTCTGGACGCCTGGGCCGGCTTCCCCGGCTCCGCGCCCGACGACGGCGCCGGGCGGCCCGGCGACGACGGGCGGTTCCGGCTGGGCGTCACCCACGCCCCGTACCGCCGCGTGCTGGACGCCATGACCGCCGACGGCGCCGACCTGCTGCTCGCCGGCCACACCCACGGCGGGCAGGTGTGCGTGCCGTTCCTCGGCGCGCTCGTCACCAACTGCGACCTGCCCCGCCGACAGGCCTCCGGGGTCTCGACGTGGACGGCCGCGGGGCGGACCGTCCCCCTCGAGGTGTCAGCCGGCCTGGGGACCGCGCCGTCCGCGCCCGTGCGGTTCGCGTGCCGGCCCGAGGCCGTGGTGCTGGACCTGGTCCCGCGGGGCTGAGCCGCCTGTCCCGTCCGCGGCCGCGGGTACAGTGGAGCCCCGTGACCCGCGCCACCTCTCCCGCCGCCTCGTCCCTGCGTGACGCCCTGGGCGGGATCGCACCGTACCTCGAGGGCGTGCGGGCGCGCTGGGTGCTCGGGCTCGCCTCGGCCACGGCGGCGGGCCTCGTGGCCCTGGCCATCCCGCAGGTCATCCACCTGCTCGTGGACACCGTGTTCACGCAGACTGTGCTCGCCGGGCCCTCCTCCCCCGACTCCCGCGCGGACGTGTGGCGGGCCGCCGGCCTGCTCACCGTGCTCGGCCTCGCCGAGGCCGCGTTCATCGGCCTGCGCCGGTACTTCATCCTCCCGCCGGCCGCCGGGGTGGAGAACCGGGCGCGCATCGCCCTGTTCGAACGGCTCCAGCGCCTGCCGGTGGCGTTCCACGACGCGTGGCCCTCGGGGCAGCTGCTCTCCCGGGCCCAGGGCGACCTCTCGCTGCTGCGGCGGTGGATCGCGTTCGGCTCGGTCATGCTCGTGGTGGACGTGGTGACCATCGCCGTCGGCCTCGTCCTGCTGTTCCTGCTGTCCTGGCAGCTGGCCCTGCTCTACCTCGCCGCGGCCGTGCCGATCATGTGGGCGTCGTTCGGGTTCCGCAACGACTTCCGCGCCGCGTCCCGGCTCTCCCAGGACCAGGCCGGGGACCTCGCCACGTCCGTCGAGGAGTCGGTGCACGGCATCCGCGTCCTCAAGGCGTTCGGCCGCGGCGCGCACGCCCTCGACGGCTTCCGCGGGCGCGCCCGCACGCTGCAGGGCACCGAGGTGCACAAGGCCTCGGTGCTGGCCCGGTTCATCGCGCTCATCGTGGCCCTGCCGGAGACGGTGCTGGGCCTGGGCCTCGCCCTGGGCCTGTGGCTCGTGGCGACCGGGGAGCTGACGGTGGGCGCGCTCGCCGCCTACTTCGCCACCGCGGCCGTGCTGGCCGGGCCGGTCGAGTCGGTGGGCCAGCTGATGGGCATGACGCTCTCGGCCCGCACGGCGATCGACCGCCACGTGGACGTCCTCGCCACGCCCGTGGACATCGCCTCGCCCACCGGGGAGGCCGCCGTCGTGCCCCCGGCCACCGGCGCGCTCGCGTTCCGCGGGGTGCGCTTCCGCTGGCCGGACGCGGACCCGGGGCGCGGGGAGCGCGACCTGCTCGACGGCGTCGACCTCGAGCTGGTGCCCGGCGAGACGATGGCCCTGGTCGGCGCGACCGGCGCCGGCAAGTCGACGCTGCTGCAGCTGGTCCCCCGGCTGCTCGACGTCACGGCGGGCTCCGTCTGCGTGGACGGGGTGGACGTGCGCCGGATGCCGCTCGAGGAGCTGCGCCGGCGGGTGTCCGTGGCGTTCGAGGACGCCACGCTGTTCTCCGCGACCATCCGGCAGAACGTGCTGCTCGGCGCCCCGGCGGACGTGCTCGCGGACGGCCTCCACTCCCCCGCGGCGGACGCCCTGCTCGACCTCGCGCTCGAGACCGCGCAGGCGGGCTTCGTGGCGGACCTGGCGGACGGCGTCGAGACCGAGATCGGCGAGGAGGGCCTCAGCCTCTCCGGCGGACAGCGCCAGCGGATCGCCCTCGCCCGCGCGATCGCGGCGCGCCCGGACGTGCTCGTGCTGGACGACCCCCTCTCCGCCCTCGACGTGCGCACCGAGGAGGCCGTGACCGCGCGCCTGCGCGAGGTCCTCGACGGGACGACCACCCTGATCGTGGCGCATCGTCCCTCCACCGTGGCCCTGGCGGACCGGGTCGCGGTGCTGGCGGACGGGCGGATCGAGGACGTGGGGACGCACCCCGAACTGCTGGCCCGCAGCGCCGTGTACCGGCACATCATCTCGAGCCGACCGGAGGAGCAGGCATGAGCGCCGCCGACGTGAGCCGCGTGCGCGGCGTGGGGGCCGAAGAGGACCTCGACTACACCCGCGCGGAGCGCCGCCACATCCGGCGCCGGTCCTTCCGGCTGCTCGGCGAGCTCGCGCGGCCGGTCCGGGGGACGCTGCTGCTCACCGTGGTCTTCGTGCTCGTGTCCAACGCGGCGCGGGCGGCCGGGCCGCTGATCATCGCCTGGGCGATCGACGCGGAGCTGCCGCGCGTCGTCGAGGCCGTGCGGGCCGACGAATCCGTCTGGCCCATCCTCGTCCCCGTGGGCGGGGCGTACGTGGCGGCGGCCCTCATCTCCGGCGGCCTCCTGGGGGCGTACACGTGGCTCACCGCGCGGGCGAGCCAGGCCATGCTGCTGAGCCTGCGGCTGCGCGTGTTCCGGCACACGCAGCGGCTGAGCCTCGGCTTCCACGAGCGGTACACGTCCGGGCGGGTGATCTCGCGGCAGACCTCGGACCTGGAGGCGCTGCGGGAGCTGCTGGACCAGGGCGTGTCCTCGCTCGTGTCCGGGCTGATGTTCATGTCGTTCACCGCGGCGTCCATCCTGCTGCTGGACCCGCCGTCGTTCCTCGTGCTGCTGGGTGCGGCCGTGCCGGTGGCGATCGTGACGCGCTGGTACCAGGTGCGGTCCGAGGAGGCGTACCGGCGGTCGCGGGTGTCCTCGGCGCGGTCGATCGTGCACTTCGTGGAGACCATGACCGGCATCCGCGCGGTCCAGGCCTTCCGGCGGGAACGGGACAACGACGCGCGGTACCGCGACTTGGCCACGGCCTACCGGGACGACATGGTGGCCACGCTCAACCTGTTCGGCATCCTGCAGCCGGTGCTCGTGGCGACGGGCAACCTGACGGTGGCGGCGCTGCTCGTGACCGGGGGCCTGCGCGTGCTCGACGGCGACCTCGAGGTGGGGGTGCTCGTGGCGCTCCTGCTGGCCGGACGGCGCGTGTTCCAGCCCATGGAGATGGTGGCGATGTTCTACTCGTCGCTGCAGTCCGCGACGGCGGCGCTCGAGAAGGTCTCCGGCCTGCTCGAGGAGGAGCCCACCGTGGTGGAGGCCGCCGAGCCCACGCCGCTGCCCGGGGCCGACGCTCCGGGGACGGGCGTGGCGTCCGGGCGGGTGGAGTTCCGGGACGCGGTGTTCAGCTACGGACCGGACCGGGTGGTGCTGCCGGAGTTCGACCTCGTGATCCCGGCCGGGCAGACCGTGGCCGTGGTGGGCCAGACGGGTGCGGGCAAGTCGACGCTGGCCAAGCTCATCGCCCGGTTCTACGACGTCTCTGCCGGCTCGCTGACGCTGGACGGGGTGGAGCTGCGCGAGCTCAGCCAGGCGGATCTGCGGCGCAACGTGGTGATGGTGACCCAGGAGGCGTTCCTGTTCTCCGGGTCGATCGCGGAGAACATCGCCCTCGGCCGGCCCGACGCCACCGAGGCCGAGATCCAGGCGGCCGCCCGGGCGGTGGGGGCGCACGACTTCATCCTGGGGCTGCCCGAGGGCTACGCGACCGACGTCGCCAAGCGCGGCGGGCGGCTGAGCGCGGGACAGCGGCAGCTCGTGTCGTTCGCGCGGGCGTTCCTCGCGGACCCCGCCGTGCTGATCCTGGACGAGGCGACGTCGTCGCTGGACCTGCCGAGCGATCGACTCGTGCAGGCCGGGCTGGAGCGGCTGTTGGGGAACCGGACGGCCCTGATCATCGCCCACCGGCTCAGCACCGTCGAGACCGCCGACCGGGTGCTCGTGATGCACGACGGCCGGATCGTCGAGGACGGCAGCCCCGCCGAGCTGGTGGCGGCCGACGGGCGGTTCGCGGCGCTGCACCGGGCCTGGGAGGACTCGCTCGCCTGATGGGCCCCGGCCCGGGCACTTTCGAACGTAAGAGAGGGCCTATCCCACGTTCGAAAGTGCCCATTCGCCCGATTTCACGTTCGAAAGTTCTGCGGGGCGGGGCCGGAGGTGGAGGCCGCCCGCACGGCCCGGTCGTGGCGGACGACGGCGGCCACCACGGTTCGGAAGTCCTCGGCCAGGTCGGCGCCCATCACCGTGATGGACAGGTGGCCGGCCTCCTGCCAGAGACGGTCCCGCCGTGCGTCGCGTCGCTGCTGCTCCGGCGTGCGGTGGTGGCCGCCGTCGTAGTGGAGGGCCACGCGGGACCGTTCGACCACCATGTCCGCGTCGGTCCGCTCCCCTGCCGGTGAGACCAGCTGCGCCTGGAGGCGCGGCTCGGGGAGCCCGGCGTCGAGGAGCGCCAGCCGCAGTCGCGTCTCCGGAGGCGAGTCCGCCCCCACCCGGATCAGCGCCAGCGCGGACCGAGCCACCCGCACGCCCTTGAACCGGCCCGCCCGCTCCAGCGCCGCGGAGAGCCGCGACGCCGTCGTGCGCGGCGGGAGTCGGGACCCGTCCACCCACGGACGGTTCACGAGCGCGTCCCCCGCGACGACGGCGTCCGCCACCTGATCCGGCCGCAGCAGGGAGCAGAGGTCCACCCACGTCCGCTCGAGCGAGGTGACCGGGACCCCGTGCACCTCCACGCGGTCCTCGGCCGGCACCGTGCGTCCGTGGCAGGCGACGCCCGCGCGCCCCGTCCGACCCGTGCGGTGCGGCCGGCTCACGTGCACCCGTGTGTCCTCCTCGGCCCACCACGGCAGGACGAGCCCGTGCAGCCGCGCCGCCGTCAGATGCGAGGCGACCCCACGGGTCAGAGCCACCACGACAGCGGCCTCCTCCGGCGGCAGGGCCGCCACGGGGCGGGGGTATCCGAGCGCGGCCCACGACCCCGGCACGTCGACGACCGCGCGGTGTGCCCCGTGGGTGACCTGGCGCAGGTCGAGGCTGCGCAGCCGGTCGGAGGAGAGGGAGAGGCGGTCCAGGGCTTCGCGCCGGGTGAACGCGCGGCCGGCGAGGGCTGGCGGAAGGGGTGCGGGGCGGCGTGGCATGCGGCCAGGATGCGGGCGCCGTCGTCGTGGGCGGGCGTCCGACCCCCTCCTGTGCGGGGCCGGGCCCCTGTGCAGGAGCCCCCCCGCCCCGCCCCGGACTTTCGAACGTGAAATCGGGCGAATGGGGACTTTCGAACGTGAGAGAGGACATATCTCACGTTCGAAAGTGCGGGTCAGGCGTCGAAGGGGCGGCCCGTCAGGCGCTCGTACGCCTCCACGTAGCGGTCGCGGGTCTTGGCCACGACGTCGGCGGGCAGCGCCGGCGGGGCCTCCCCGCCGGTCTTGTCCCAACCGGAGTCGGGGCCCGTGAGCCAGTCGCGGACGAACTGCTTGTCGAAGCTCGCCTGGGGGCGGCCGGGCTCGTAGTCCTCGGCGTCCCAGAACCGGGAGGAGTCCGGGGTGAGGACCTCGTCGCCCAGCACCACCTGGCCGGTGGCCGGGTCCACACCGAACTCGACCTTCGTGTCCGCCAGGATGATGCCGGCCTCGCGGGCGATCGCCTCGGCGCGGGCGTACAGGTCCAGGGTGAGGAACCGCAGGCGCTCGGCGGCCTCGGTGCCCACGCGCTCGACCATCTGCTCGAACGTGATGTTCTCGTCGTGCTCGCCGACCTCGGCCTTCGCGGACGGCGTGAAGATCGGCGGGTCGACCCGCGAGCCGTCCACGAGCCCGGCGGGCAGCGGCAGGCCGGCCACCGTGCCCGACGCGCGGTACTCGGCCAGGCCGGAGCCGGTCAGGTAGCCGCGGGCGATGCACTCCACGGGGAACATGTCCAGGCGCTTGACGATCATCGCCCGCCCGGCCACGGCCGCGGGCACGTCCGCGCTCACCACGTGGTGCTCGACCGGCTCGGCGTGCGCCCCGTTGTAGCCCTCGGCCAGCTTCTCGAACCACCACAGGGTCAACCGGGTGAGGATGGCGCCCTTGTCCGGGATCGGCGGCTCCAGCACGTGGTCGTAGGCGCTGATCCGGTCGGAGGCCACCACGAGCAGCGTCGCGGACCGCCCCGGCTCGGCGTCAGCGGGCTCGTACAGGTCCCGCACCTTGCCCGAGTAGACGTGCCGCCAGCCCGGCAGCTCGAGGGCCTCGGCCCCCGTGAACCCCACGCGCTCCCCGCTCACTTCGCTCCCTCCGTCCCCGGCACGGTGATCTCGCCGCGCTCGGCCTTGAGTCCGATGTCCGTGCGCCACTGGGCGCCGTCGAACCGGATGCGCTCGACGCCCGCGTAGGCGCGCTCGCGCGCTTGGGCCAGGTCCGCCCCGCGCCCGACGACGGCCAGCACCCGGCCGCCCGCCGTCACCACGTCCTCACCGGACACCGCGGTGCCCGCGTGGATCACGTGCACGCCCTCGAGGCCGGCCGCGTCGGCCAGCCCGGTGATCACGTCGCCCTTCGAGGAGGAGGCCGGGTAGCCGGCCGAGGCCATGACCACGTCCACGGCGACGTCGTCGCTCCACTCGAGTCGACGGTCCGCGCCGAGCCGGCCGGCCGCGGCGTCGGCGAGCAGCCCGCCCAGGGGCGTCTCGAGGCGGGCGAGCACGGCCTGGGTCTCGGGGTCGCCGAAGCGCACGTTGAACTCGATGACCTCCACGCCCTCGGCGGTCACGGCCAGGCCGCAGAACAGCACGCCCGTGAACGGGGTGCCGCGGCGGGCCATCTCGGCGAGCACGGGGCGGGCCACGCGGTCCATGACCTCGTCCGTGAAGCCCTCGGGCAGCCACGGCAGCGGCGTGTACGCGCCCATGCCGCCGGTGTTGGGGCCGGCGTCGCCGTCGTGGATGCGCTTGAAGTCCTGGGCGGGGGTGAGGGCGACGGCGGCCTCGCCGTCGCAGATCACGAAGAGGGAGACCTCGGGGCCGTCCAGGAAGTCCTCGATCACCACGGTGCCGCCGGCGGCGAAGCAGGCCTCGGCGTGGGCGAGGGCCTCGGCGCGGTCGGAGGTGACCACGACGCCCTTGCCCGCGGCCAGACCGTCGTCCTTGACGACGTGCGGGGCGCCGAACTCGTCGAGGGCGGCGGCGGCCTCCGCGGCGGTGGTGCACACGCGGGAGCCGGCGGTGGGCACGCCCGCGGCGGCCATGACCTCCTTGGCGAAGGCCTTGGACGCCTCGAGCTGCGCGGCGGCCTGCGAGGGGCCGAACACGGCGAACCCGGCCTCGCGCAGGGCGTCGGAGACGCCGGCGGCCAGCGGGGCCTCGGGTCCGACGACGACGAGGTCGGCCCCCAGCTCGCGCGCGAGCTCCACGACGGCGGCCGGGTTGGTGGCCTCGACGGCGTGGAGGGTGGCGAGGTCGGCCATGCCGGCGTTGCCGGGCGCCGCGTGGAGGGCGCTGACCTGCGGATCACGGGAGAGGGCGGTGAGCAGCGCGTGTTCGCGGCCGCCGTTGCCGAGCACAAGGGTCTTCACGAGCCTGAAGCCTACGCGGTGGCCCTGGCCCGGCCCGGCCCGTGGCCCCTACGGTGGAGCGCATGACGATGCCTCCCCTCCACCACGGTCAGCCCGGCGACGACGGTGACCCCCGTGACCCCCGCCACCGGCCCGGTGCGGGGCTGGGACCCGGGCTCCGGTCGGTCTGGATGTTCGTCGGCGTGATGTTCACGTGCGCCCTGATCGTCTTCTGGACGCTGCGGGGGTTCGGCGTCCAGCGCGGCGACCTCAGCCTGCCCGCCGCGCTCGGCGTGCTGGCGCTGGCCGCCGTCGCCGCGGCGGTGATCACCCGGTACGTGCGGCGCCGCTGAGCAGGGCCGGGCCCTCCAGGGCCGGCCGCCTCGGCCTGCCCGTCAGCGGATGATGCGCCGTCGCCGGGCCTCGTCGACGGCGCGCGTGCGGTTGTCCACCCCGAGCTTCTGGAAGATGTGCACCAGGTGCGTCTTCACGGTGGCCTCGGAGATGAACAGCTCCTTCGCGGCCACCTTGTTCGTGGCGCCCCGCGCGATCAGCTCGAGCAGCTGGATCTCCCGCTCGGACAGCACCTCGGAGCCGCCGGACATGCGCCCCATCAGCGTGGCCGCGACCTGCGGGGCCAGCGCCTTGCGCCCCGCCGCCGCCTGCCGCACCGCCGAGGCGATCTCCTCGCTCGGGGCGTCCTTGAGCAGGTAGCCGGCAGCGCCCGCGTTCACGGCCGCGAGGATGTCCGCCTCCGTGTCGAAGGTCGTCAGGATCAGCACCTGCACCCCCGGCCACCGCTCCCGCACCGCGCGGGTGGCGGTCACGCCGTCCATCCCCGCGCCCATCTGCAGGTCCATCAGCACGACGTCCACCGCGGGCTCGCCCGCCTCCAGGACGCCGATCGCCTCCGCCCCGTCGGCGGCCTCGGCCACCACGCTCAGGTCCGGGTGCGCCTCGACGACGGCCCGCACCCCCGCCCGGACCACGGGGTGGTCGTCCACCAGCATCACCCGCACGCTCATGCGGTCTCCTCGCTCTCGGTCTGCTCGGGATCAGCGCTCCGGCCGGCCCCGGCGGCGGCCAGCGGCACCCGCAGCGCCACCACGGTGCCCTCGCCGGGGGCCGACTCGACGGTGGCCTCGCCGCCCACCGCAGCGAGACGCTCGCGCACGCTCGCCAGCCCCACGCCGGTCCCCGCCCCCGGGTCGGCACCGGCGGCTCCGGCCCGGGGGCGGGCCGCGACGACGGCCGGGTCGAACCCCGCGCCGTCGTCGGCCACGTCCACCGTCAGCTCATCACCGAGGTAGCCCAGCGTGACCCGGGCGCGCCGAGCGCCCGCGTGCGCGCCCACGTTCGCCAGGGAGGCCTGCACGGCTCGCAGCACCGCGGTCTCCACGGCCTCGGCGACCGCGACCGGCTCCCCCACGACCTCGACGTCCGCAGCCACGGGCGTCCCGGCGGCGGCCTGCCGGTCGGCGAACCCGGCGACCGCTCGTTCGAGCGCCTCGATGAGGGACGGTGCCCCGGTGCCGCGCAGGTCGCGGACGAAGCGGCGGGACTCGGCGAGGTTCTCGGCGGCCGTGGCGCGCACGGTCTCCATGCGCTGCCGGGCGAGGGCGGGGTCGGCGGCGTCGAGCGCGTCCTGGGCCGCGCGCGAGACCAGCACGATCGAGGCCAGCCCCTGGGTGAGGGTGTCGTGGATCTCGCGGGCGAGCCGCTCCCTCTCGGCGCTCACCCCCGCCCGGTGCTCGGTGCGCGCGAGCTCGGCCTGCGCGGCGCGCAGCTGCTCGGCCACGGCACGCTGGCGCTCGGACTCGGCGTGCAGGGCGCGGTACGCCCCGGAGAGCACCACGGCCACGGCGGCGCCCACCAGCGGACCAATGACGGCCGGCACCCGCACGCCGCCGGCGCCCGCCGCCATCCCGTCCACCACGACGACGGCCATCGCCACCACCAGCGCGGGCCCGACCACGTGGCGCACCCAGGCCTGCCGGGCCACCCGGTCGACCACGTGCAGGACGACGAAGAAGAGGGGGAAGGCGACCCACGCGAAGTCGCCGTGGTGGGCCACGAGCAGGCCCCACAGCAGCAGCACCAGGGCCAGCCAGGCGACCGCCGGACCGCGGCCGACGTCGTCGCCCCGGGCCCACCGGCGCCGCTCCAGCACGGTCCCGGCCAGGTAGACGCCCGCCAGCGCGGCGGTCAGCAGCACCAGGGTGGTGGCCGGGAACGGACCGGAGGACGCCTCCGGGGACCGGTCCGCGAGCGCGCGCGCCAGCCCCACGGTGAGCAGCGCGGCGAACGTGACGTGCAGGGCCACGCGCAGGCCGGCGAGCACGGCGGTGGTGCCGGTCTCGGCGGCCGCGGGGGGCACGGCGGCGCGGGGTGCGACGGACATGGCTCCACCCTAGGTGTTGTGGGTCATGAGGTTCTTGCCACGAGGCGCCGGCTGAGATGAGACG